>JACQFU010000048.1 GCA_016199905.1 Candidatus Wallbacteria bacterium | reverse complement strand
GAAAGACTTTCAACACGGAGGCACAGAGACACGGAGGTTTCTCTCTGCCTCTGTGGCTTCGTGTCTCTGTGTTAGGTCTTTCCTCTTGGCATGAACCATGATGCTTGGACTGTAGCGTTGATTTGAAAACGATCTACTAGTGGATCATCTTCGTCATGTTGAAGATGGGGAGGAACATCGACACCGCGATCACGGTGACAGTCACGCCCATCACCACGATCATCAGCGGTTCCATGAGGCTCACCATGACTTCGGTGGTCTGCGCGACCTGATCGTCGTAGTAGTTGCCGATCTTCTCGAGCACCTCGGAGATCGAACCGGTCTTCTCGCCGATGGAGAACATCAGCGCCACGATGGGGGGGATCACGTCGGGGTGCTTGCGCAGAGGCGCGGCATAGGTGCCGCCCGAGCGGATGCTGTCGATGACCTCGTCGACGATTCTCTGGAAGTAGACGTTGTCGGTGACGTCGCGCACGACCTTGAGCGCCGAGAGGCCCGGGACACCGCCCTTGAGCTGGCCGCCCAAGACGTGAGCGAAGCGGCTGACGTAGAACTTCTTCATCAGGCCGCCGAACAGCGGCGCGTTGAACTGGAACCAGTGCATGAACTTGGATCCCTGCGGCGTTTTGTTCACCCACCAGCCAAGCGCGAAGAAGAAGATGGGGACGCCTAGCAGGAACTCGAACCAGTGACCGATGAAGAACTGGCTGACGAGGCTGACGTACTGCGTCAGCGGCGGCAACTGATCGAAGGGGATATTGAAGCTGGAGATGAACTTGGGGAAGATGACCGTCGTGAGGATCACGACGACGACTCCGGCCACGGAGAGCATCACGGCCGGATAGATCGCGGCGCCTCGGGCCTTTGCGCGGATCTTGGCCTGCTTCTCGGAATAGATCGCGAAGCTGTTCAGCATCTCCGCCAACGTCCCGGCCTTTTCGCCGGCGGCCATCAGACTGATGAAGTCGTTGGAGAAGTACTGCGTGTGTTGACGCAGTGCGTCAGAGAAGGACTTGCCGCTTTCGATGAGGCGGACCAGGTCTTCCAGCAGCCCTCGCATCTTGATGTTGGTCGTCTGGTCCGCGAAGGCCTGCAGCGACTCCCTCAAGCTGCCGCCGGCGTTGATGGCGATGGAGATGCTCGAGAAAAAGGTGAGCATCTCATGGTGGCTGATGCTGGTGAAAAACCCGCCCGACGCGTGCGCCACACCCTCGTCGACCACGAGGGTCTGAGGGTTGACGTTCATCTTCAGCAACTTCTGTCTCGCCGTCATCATCGAGTCGGCGTAGACGGTGTCGCTGTACATCTTGCCCTGGCTATCCTGGGCAGTGAACTTGAAGGTCGGCATGGGGTGATGCAGCTCCTCCCCGTGATTCTAATCCAGCGCCCCCGTCGCTGCAACAGCGGGTTTGACGGCTCGAGGATTTTGGCTGCGGGCTGCTACTCTCGATCGACCCATGCCGTTCCATTACACCGCCGCTCTCGAAGAGGTCCTGTGGGACCTGGCTCGTCACGTTCCGGAGCTGGCTCATCTCGATCCCGCGCGGATCTTCGTGAGCCTCGCCGAGGCGCGCCAGCGCACGCGCCACGGCATCTACGCCAAGGTGCTGCCGAGCCGGGGCGATTGGGCGATGCCTCCGACGCCCGGCCGCGCCGGCCCGGGAACCGACACCCTTCTGGTTCCTCACGGCGCCTCGGCGGAGTTCAGCTATCAGGGACGCCGTGGACTCTACTTGATGTACTTCTACCTGCCTCGCTTCCACGATCAGAGCTTTCAGGGCAAGGTCTCCACGGTCATCCACGAGTGCTATCACATCTCGCCCGGTTTCGACGGCCGGTTGCGCCGGCTCGAAGGCGGCCGGGCGCACGGCAGGTCGCTGAAGGCCTACGAACGGACGATGGACGCCATGGCCGCGCGTTATCTCGAAATCCGCGGCGATTGGCCCGCTCTGGAGTTCCTGAAACTCTCCACCGAGGAGCTGATCCGAACCCGGGGCACGCTGTTCGGCCTGCGCATCCAGGAGCCAGGCTCGTGGCCGCCGGAACCTTCGGACTGCGACGGCCCACGCGGCTTTCGTGGCGTGTAGCGCCGCTTACTTTGCGTGCAGCAGCTCGTTGAGCAAGCCCAACCAGAAGAGGCCCACGAAGACGCCGTGGCGGTGGATGCCATGGTTGAAGAGCGCGTTGGCCAGTCCGCCGCCGAGGATCGTGTTGCGGATGCGAATCTTCTCGCGCTCGCGCCGATCGTCGCCGCTTGGCTTGGCCAGAGGCTCCGGCGGTGCCGCAAGCGTAACCTGGTTCACGATCGGCCCAGACACCGGCGCGGCGCCCATGAATGACGAGTTGATGAGCCGGCTCGCCATCCCGGTCTCCGGCGAGAATACCTTGTAGCTGTACGAGATGCCGGTGCCCTTGTGGAGAACTTCGACCTTGCGTTCGCCCGGGTAGAGCACGTCCACCTTCAGCGGCGTCTTTCCGACGGCTTTTCCGTCGACCGTAACCGTGGCCGGCAGGTCGGTCTGGACCGTAATCGACGTCCCCGCCCGGCAGTTCGGGACGAGCAGTGCGGCGAAGAGCGTGGCGGAGACGAGTGCTTTGGCTGAGATCATGGGATCCTCCTTGGTGCGGCGCGTGTCATGACGGAACTCTCTGCCACCAAGTATTCCCGGGACACGATCCTCCTGTCAAACATGGACAGGAATGCGGAGAAGGCACCCGGGAAGTGGAAGATCCGGCCTCGAAAGGCGCGTGGGGAGGGCTTCCCCTACAGCCGCGCTTCTTCGTGAACTTCCTCGTGAACGAGGATTTCCCGCTTGGCCAGCTCGGCGAAGAACTCCACCGGGTCCAGCGCCGCGTCCGGCGACAGGACGCCGGTCCCTTTGTAATGGCCGGCCGCAACGAGCTGGGCGCCAATGGATGCCGGAATTCCCGTCACGCGCGCGGTCCCGCTCTGACCCCAGGCGCTGGTGGCGGGATGCGTCGTGTTGTAGACGCGGCGAACGGCGCGGCCGTCCTTCGTGCCGGCGACTTCCACGTTGAGCAGGAACGCCCAGTCCGTGTTCACGGCCGGAAACGGAGTCTTGAGGAAGTGCGTCCTCAAGAACGCCCGCCGTCCGACCTCGCCGCCGCCGGGCAACTCCAGCTTTTCGTTGCTCAACAGGCCGGCCTGGTGGAAGGTCCGCAGCGCGGCCATGATCTCCGGCCGCCAGGTGCCGCGCACGTCGACCCGCCCCGGCGGCCGGGGCAGAAAACGCGGCAAGTGGTGCGTTTCCGAGTGAGGCACCAGGTACGTGGGCTGGGCCCCGATGGGGGCCTTGAACTCCACGGAGCGCTCGCCCGCGAACGCGGGCACCTCGATGAACTTGCCCTTCTCGTAGTAGAAGCGAACGGTCTCGGAACCGAACTCGTCCAGGATCGTATCGAGCAAGCCCGGGGAAGGAGCCAGGTCGCGAAAGCTGGCGAAGGCGATGTGGACTGCGTCGACCTGGTCGAGACGTTCGGCGCCGTAGCGCGCCATCAAGTTCGTGACGCCAGGCGTGGCGCCGCACCCCAGGACGATGGCCACCCCCGCGCCTGCGGCCGACGCGGTCAGCTCCAGCTGTTTGGGGGTGTTGTACAGGCCGCCCAGGTCCAGATAATGAGCGCGCGCTTCGATTGCCGCGCGCGTGAGGCCCAGCCCGAAGTGGTAGGTCGTGCAGTTGAGGACCGTGCCGAACCCCGACATCAGCGCGACCATCGCTTGGTGGTCGGTGACGTCGCATTTCAGCGGCTTCACCCGGCCCCCTCCGAGCGACACAGCCAGCTTCTCGACCCGGGCGAGATCGATGTCGGCGATCACGATCTCCTCGAATCCGGAGGTCGTAGCCAGGTCCCGGCAGGCTTCTGTTCCCATCGCGCCGGCGCCGCCCAGCACGAGGATTTTCTTGGTTCTTCCGCTGTTTTCCGCATTCGTCATGGCGGCTGCGAGTGTAGCACAGGCACAAAGCCTGACAACCCGCGCGCGCCGTGCGTATATACTCCTCGACGGGAGGGCCCATGGTTGCGAGACAGGACTGGGAACGCGTCTTCGAACAGGTTTCACAGGCGCTCGAAGAGCGGCGCAAGACCCTGAAAGCAGAGCTGGACGGCGTCTGGGACGGCGACCCGGGCCGCTCCAGCGACGTTCTGAACCGCATGCTCGCCGTCTCGGGCCGCGTACAGTTGCTGGGCGAGGTTCGCGATCGCTTCGTTGCGGTGGCGCGCGCCAGCCGCGCGCTGGAGACCCAGGTGCGGGATATCCAGGATCGGCTCGACGCCGTGCTGGAGGAACTGGAGGGCTATCGAAAGGCGCGCGCCGCGATGAGCGACGAGGAACTCCACCGCATCGCGAGCCTATTCGCCGAAGAGTTGGGCAAAGAATCGGTCAACATCGACTTCGCCAGCTTCGCCCCGGATGAAGTGGAAGTGCTCGCCCGCGTTCTGGACCGAAGCCGCTCCAGGATGGAAGCCGGCGCCGAAACGGTTCCCGTCGATCTCGGAGAAAAAGGAATCGAGGCTCGCCCCGCCCCCCGGGAACAGCCTGCATTTGCGCCGCCCATTCCAGCCCCGGAGCCGGTCCGGCCCGCTCGCGAGGTTTCAATCGCCACCGAGATCTCCGCCGCCGGCCTGGAAGAAGAACTGGAGGAAGAGACGGGCATCTTGCTAGCCGACGAGGTGGTCGACCTGGAGTCCTCTCCTGCCGTCCCCGTCGCGTCGACTCCTCCGGTCCAGCCTCACGCCGAAACCAAGCAGTCGCAGGCAGCTCCTGCCGAAGACGACGAGGACGTCGTGTTCGTGGACGACGGCAGCTGAGGGCGGCCGGCGAATTCGGAACAGACCCGCGGACTCAGGGCAGCGCCATGGCGTGGATCTCGAGTTTGCGGTCGCCCCAGCAGACCCACGGGCGTCCTGCAGAGTCCAGCGCCATCGAGAGCGGCACCGGGTCATAACCGGTGTTGGCGAACGGCTTGGCGTCGGTCCACGTGCGGCCGCCGTCCTTGCTGGCGGACCAGGCGAGCATGTCCGGTGTCCTGCCCATCCAGCTCGCCCAGATGCGATTGTTGCGGGCGACGATCTTGTGCGGCCAGCCCTGGTAGCAGGCACTCGGGGGCACGGGCCGCTGCCACTCGAGCGTGCGCAGACCGTCCGTGCTGGCGGCGAACTCCCGGGGCCGATGCGCGCCGAGCGTCGCGTAGTTCCACATGAGGAAGACTCGATCGTCGTCGATTGCGGCGGCGAGGTGGTTTCGGTCGAGCCCGATCCCCGGAGCGGTGTTGCCCTTTCCGGGAGGCCAGGGCTTACCGGGACCCTTCGAACGCGTCATGACCAGTTCCGTGATCAGCGCACCCTGGAAGTTCCACTGCCAGACCACGACGCCTTCCTCGGGGGTCAAAATGGCCACCGGATGCTCCATATTGGCGTTGGGAAAGCTCTGCAGGGCCGGAGCAAACCACACACCTCGAGCGGCATCTCCCCAGGCGATTGCGAGCCTCATCCCCTCCCGGGGCGGGTTTCCGGGAGCCGGCCAGGCTGCCAGCATCCGATCCGATCCATCGGCCATCCTGGCGGCGACGAGCGAGATCTCCTCGCCGACGACGATGGTGCCCACCAACGTCGGACTGCTCCAGGCCGATGCGGTTGCCGACGCCATGGCCGCAAGCACGGATGCCCGACGGTCTTTCAGGCCGCTTGCATACAGCAGGATGAATCGACCGGCGTACCCCGTCAGCGCCAGAGGAGTATCGCGGCGCGCCATCAGGGTCCCGTCGAGCGGCGGGCGCACCCACGTTCGTCCGTCATCGGGGCTGAACCTGGCAGCGATGTGCCCCTTGAGGTCGACCCACGCGGCCAGCAAGTTCGAGTCGCAGGCGCCGAGGGTGGCGCTCATCGCTCCCTGTCCGGCCTGGCAGAGCGTCACCGGCTGCTCGGCTGCGGGATGCGTTGCGGGCTGCGGCGCGGAGCGGCTCCCGGTGGGCGCGGCTGAGCGCCCTGCGGGCGTGGAAGCAGTTGGCGCCTGCTGCGGACCTGACGCGGGAGGCGTGCCCCGCCACACCGCAGCGGCGACGGCGATCGCCAGGGCACCCGAGCTCACGGACAACCAGCGCGGCCGCATCGAGGAGCCCAACGACCTCAGGGCCGTGGCCGCTCGTTCGATCACGGTCAACGGGACCGTGGTGTTGGCGCGGCGCTCCGTGATGCCGGCTCCAGGCGGCCGCGGTGCCTGAGCGCCGGGGGCGGCGACGGCGCCCGACTCGAGCGCCAGCTCGCGTGCCGCTCGGGTCAGAGCCCGATGCAGCTCGCGGCCCGACTCGTACCGCTTGGCGGGATCCCTCTGGACGGCCCGATCGATGATGTCGGCGATCGCCTCCGGGACCCCGGGTGCCGCCAGTGCGATGGGCGGCAAGTCGGCAGTGCGGCGCGCGGCCAGAAGTGTAGCCGACGGGATCTCGGCGAATGGCTTTCGCCCCGTGGCGTACTCGAACATCGAGGCGCCGAGACTGAAGACGTCCGAAGCCGGCGTGGCGCGCTCGCCCGTGGCCTGTTCGGGCGCCATGTAGTGGTGTGTGCCCATCAGGCTTCCCTGCCGGGTCAGCGCCGCGTCGTCGTCCATCCAGGCAAGCCCGAAGTCCGTGAGCACGGCACCGCGTTCGGGCACTCCCACCAGGATGTTGGCAGGTTTGATGTCGCGATGCAGCAGCCCCTGCTTGTGGACGGCCCAGATCGCATCCGCAAGCTGAGTGAATACATCCAAAAACTCTCGCGAGTCGAAAGGCTGCGGCGCCGGTGGCGGGACGCCGCCGTCCGGATCGCCCGGCGGCGGGACGCGGCTCTGAAGCGTCGTACCCTCGAGCAATTCCATCACCAGGAAAAGCATGCCCGCTTCCTCGCCGTTGTCGAAGACGTGCACGATCCCGGGATGGGTAAGACGGGCCAGAGCCAGCGCCTCCCGGCGAAAACGCTCGGCGACCGTTTCCAGTCCCCGAATCTGAGGGCGCACGATCTTCACGGCCACGTAGCGCTGCAACTTCGGGTCGAAGGCGCGAAAGACCGTGCCCATCCCCCCGGAACCGATCTGCTCCTTGAGCTCGTAACGGCCGAGTCTCTCGGGTACCTTCCCTGGCGCCATCGCCGCAATTGTAGCCCCACCCGGTCAGATTGGCCTGGGGACCCGTGTAGTATTGGCTCCGTGGAAACGGCCGCGAACTGGCTCCCGGTTCGTTACGAGATCGTTCGCCTCATCGGCAAGGGCGGCATGGGGGAGGTGTATCTCGCCCGCGACCGTGAGCTGGGCCGTGAGGTGGCCGTAAAACGCATCCTGGCTCAGCAGGCCGCCGGGATCGACGTGGACCGCTTTGTGGCGGAGGCCCGGCTGCTGGGCAAGATCTCGCATCCCAACGTCGTGAAGCTCTACGACGCGGCCGTGGGAGGCCGGGAGCCATTCATCGTCATGGAATCGCTTCGCGGGATGAGTCTGGCTCGCGCCCAGGCCGCTGGTGTCCTTCAGCAAGCCGAGAAGCTCGAGCTGATCGTCCAGATCCTCGACGCTCTCGATCACGTGCATGGACTGGGGATCGTTCACCGGGACTTGAAACCATCCAACGTGTTCCTGCGGAGTCGAAGCGACGCCGTTCTCATCGACTTCGGTTTGGCGCGCCAGGAGGGTTCGCCTCGGCTGACCAGCCTGGGCGAGGTGGTCGGGACGCCCTACTTCATGGCTCCGGAGAGAATCCTGGACGGTTTGCCCGCCAGCCCTGCGTGCGACATCTTCGCCGTCTCGATGATGGGACTGGAGATGCTCTCGGACGGGCAAGTGCACGCCGGAGAAGAGGAGCGAAAGGACCTGTCTCAGGCACAGATCTTCTCGTCGCTGGCGAGCGAGGCGTACCTGGACGTGGCTTCGAAGTTGATGCGTCCCCACGGCCGAGTCGGGCAGATCCTGCTCCAGGGCCTGGCGCGTTCTCCGCAGAAGCGGCCCGCTTCCGCCTCCGAGATGGCGCGGCTGCTGCGGGAAGTCATGGCCCCGGCTGCGCCGGTACCGGCACCGACTCAGCACGGTGGAACCGCGATCACCGAGCCCGAGCCGGGGGGGCGGGACGACGGCGCGGTGCCGGGCATGCCAGCCGTTGCCGGGCCTGTCGCGGCATTGGAGAAGCGCCTTAGCGGGGCGCGTCCTGTCGCTCGCGATCCCCGGCTGCTAGGCCAAGGCATCGAGGCGAAACCGATGGAGACCGACCGCGGTCGCCGGGGGGCCGGCAGGAAGTGGGCCGGCGCCGGCCTCGCACTCGCCGCTCTGGCGTGCCTATCGGCGCAGGCGATGATTCGGACCCGCAATGCCGAGCTCCCCGGGCGACCCGCGCCGACAGCGGACGCGCCCAGGCCAACGGCGGGTCCGCCGAACGCGCGAGCGGAGCTGGAGGCGTTGAGCGGACGGTTGTCGGGGTGGACGGCCTCCGGTCTCTGCAGCCAGCTCTGCCAGCGTCTTCCGGACGGGTCGTTGCGAAGGCTGGCGACCCGCGATGCCATCGCCCGGGCCGGCTCGATGCTCTCGACGGCCAGGCTGGGCGAACTGAGCGCCCCTCTCGGGTCTGCCTTTCAGCCCTTGCTGACAGACCCGCGCAGCTACCTTTTCTATCGCGAGCTGGTCCTCTGCCACGCGCTCGAGAGGGTCGCCGGCCGAGGAAGGGTGCCCGGTTCGAAGGTACTCGAGCTGCTCCCGCAGGAGTTGCAGCCGGGCCTGGTGCCCCCTGGAAGCAACCGGCGGTTCGTTGCAGAACTGAGCAGTCGCCGCCCCCTCACGAATCAGTCGGCTTTGGCCTTCACGCTGCGATTGCCCGACCTGGCCGGGGTCCGACAGTGCTGTCTGTTGCTGCGGGCGGCCACGACCGATCCCGATTCGGTGGCCTGGCTGAAGCTCAACGGCAAGACGGAAGTGGCGCTCATGACAGCGAGGGCTCGACGATCGAGCATCCTGGCGCACACGGTTCCGGTCGGCATGATCCGGCCCGGAGAGAATTCCTTCGAGCTGCGAGCCGAGTCCGTCTGCGAGCCTCAAGTCTCCATTGGTGAGCTGGAGAGCTTCGAGGCCTTGCTCTATCCGTGAAGTTGGAATCTTGCGTCCAGCTAATGGCGCGAGCGTGGAAGAAATCTGGACGCCGGGTCGGGGGCCCGGAGCTCGCCGCGAGTCTCGATGTGTCCGGAAATCCTGGCGTGGACTGGATTCTTGGAGCGATGGCACGGTTGCTGCTTTGGTTCGGACACGAAGCGCTCAATCGGAACCAGACCCACGAGAGAGGAGAACCCAATGAACGACACCATCGCCAAGCTCGGAATCGCCGCCTTCCTCGCCCTGGCCTGCCTGACCGATTCCGGTTGCGCTCAGCTTCCTGGGGCCGGCAAGGCCACCGGAAACGCCGGCAAGACCGGCGCCGGCGTCCAGGTCCCCAAGACCGCCTCCGCCCCCAAGGGCCGCAAGGCCGCTCCGTCCCCCAAGGCCCCCGGCGCCCCCACTGCAAAGCCCGCCACCGGCAAGACCGGCGACGACACGAGCACCGGCGACAAGGTCCTCCCCGGCCCCAGCACCGAGCAGCCCGGCCCCAACAGCGTCTACAAGCCCGACGGCACCATCGATTACTCCAAGGTCGGCGGCGAGCCCACCTCGAAGCTCACCGAGGGCGACTCCCAGACGGGCTCCTCCACGCCTTCGGGCGACGCCCCCGTCGTCGGTCTCGACCCCGACAACAGCTTCCGCGGCAACACCAACACAGAGACCGCGCCCACGCCCGAAGCACCGATCAACGAATAGGCTTCACGAGTCCGGCGTCCAGCCGGGCTCATCGGTCCCAAGGGGCAGGCCAAGCGGCCTGTCCCTTATCCTTTCCGGCCGTGGCGCTTATACTGTCGCCCGGGACCGGCGATATGAGCGCACCAGCGGACAAGACCATACGAATCGTGGCCGGCGGCCAGAAGGCTGTCGAGCTGCTGGTCGATCGCTTCACGGCCACGGTCGAGGACGGCCCGGATCGCGGCCACTCGGCGACGCTGTCGGCGGCTTCGCTGCACGTGGGCACGGATCCGAGTTGCGACCTGGTGCTGACCGACCCGACGGTCTCGCGCCGCCACGCGGTCATGACCCTCTCGCCGGACGGCATAGGGGTCGAGGATCTCGGCAGCACCAACGGCACCTGGCTCGGCAGCGCGCGCGTCAAATCGATCGTGGTCGCCGACGGCGGCACGCTTCGAATCGGGTCCACGACGCTGCGGCTCACTCGGGCCAGCAAGCGGCTGGTCGGTTTTCCGGAGAAGGAGGATTCCTTCTGCGGCTTGATCGGGCGCTCTCAGGCGATGCGCGAGCTCTTCGCCATCGTGGGGCAGCTGGCCCGCACGGACCTGCCGGTGCTCGTGACCGGAGAAACCGGCTCCGGCAAGGAGCTGGTCGCGCGAGCCCTGCACCAGGCCGGATCGCGGGCGAAGAAGCCGTTTCTGGTGCTCGATTGCGGCTCCATCCTTCCGGATCTCCTGCGCAGCGAGCTCTTCGGTCACGAGAAGGGCGCCTTCACGGGAGCGGATCGAATGAAGCAGGGAATCCTGGAGGAGGCTTGCGGCGGGACGGTGATGCTCGACGAGATCGGCGAGATGGCCTTGGGGGTGCAGCCGCAACTGCTGCGCGCACTGGAGGGGCGGGAAATCACGCGCCTGGGTTCCCGCACGCCCGTGCCGGTGGATTTCCGCATCGTGGCTGCGACCAACCGCGACCTGCGCCAGTTCTGCGAGGAGGGCCGGTTCCGTCACGACCTGTTTTTCCGGCTCGCGTGCGTCACGATCCGCCTGCCGGCTCTGCGGGAACGGACCGAGGACATTCCGCTGCTGGCCGAACACTTCGTCCGGCAGTGCGCGGGCCGTCACGGGATCGAAGCCGGAGAGCTCACCCGCGAGGCCCTCGACGCGCTCGCGGCGCATCCGTGGCCGGGCAACGTGAGGGAGCTTCGCAACGTGATGGAGGCGGCGACGGTGATGTCGCGAGGCGGGGCCATCGGCGCCCGCCACGTGCGGCAGGCAGGCTGTGGCGCGACATTGGCCGCCGCGGCCCCGGCAGTCGCTCCGGCCGCGTCGGTGTTGCCATCGCCTGTTGGGGCGCCTGCGATCGACCTGCCCGAGCCTGGCCCCGATTCGAAGAGACTATCGGCGCTGGAGGCGGCGGAGCGGCGGGTCATCGCCACGGCGCTTCAGGAGGCCGGCTGGAACAAGCGCAAGGCGGCCCGGGCGCTCGGCATTTCGCACACGACGCTCCTGGACCGAGTGCGCCGCTACGGGCTGGTTCCGCCTCCCGGCAGTTCGGAAGAAGATTGAGATACCCGGGTCAGTCGTCTCCGGCGGCCTTGCGTGCCTCCGACACCTCGGCGGCGAGGCGCTTCAGCAGCGACTCGGTGTCGAGCTGGTCGGGGTCGGCCGCCGGCGGGGGCGGCGGTTCGGGTCGCCTGGCGAGCTCGCTGAAACTGAAGGGGAAGGGGCTGGGGCTTGGAGCGGCGGGCTCTGCGGAGGTCTCCGCGGGTGAGGCGGCGAAGGCGGGCGCGGCGGCGCCGGCCGTGTCCGCCGGCTCGGCGGGGGGCGGTGCGACGTCGATTATCGGTGTCGAAGGCTCCGGAGGCTCTTTCGGCTCCGAGGGTTGGGCGACGTCGGTCCCGGCAGCGGACGGCGGCGGGGCGCCTGCGTCCGGGCGGGGGTCTCCGTAGGTTTCGGAGGAGGCGGGCCGGTCGGCGGGATGCAGGAACGCGACGGCCGCGGGCAGGCAACGGGGAGCACGGGAATCTGCCTCCGGTTCGCCCGGGCGCCTGGATGCCGTGCCTGGCGCGGGCGACCCCAGTCCGACCCGATCCAGCACCAATCCTCGCATGGCCGTGCTCTCGCGGGGGCCCGCCAGGATGTACTGCGCCGCCAGGAACCGGTTGTTCTCATCGTCGCCGGCGTCGGCGCGGAAGACCTGCTCGTAGACCGCTCGGGTCCTCTCGCCGTCGAGCCGGAACCGGCACCGGTAGGCGCTGGCCATCGCGCGCGTGTTCTCGATGTTGGCGGGGTCCAGCTCGTGGAGCCGCTCGTAGGTCTTGGTCGCGCGGTCGTCGAGTCGTCCCTTGTCGCGGTAGCTGGCCGTCAGGATGTCGAGCATCTGCCGCTCCGAAAGCCCGGCCTCGAGCAGGACGCGCTCCAGCGTCGCGTGGGCCGCGCCTCCCGTGCCGTGCAGCGCGTCGAGAAGATCCTCGACGTGTTCCAGCAGCTCGGCCTCCGACTCGGAGGCCGAAGTGCCTGCGCCGAGCCAGGTCTTCACCAGATTGGCCATCCCGGCCAGGCGGATGATCTCCTGCGAGCCCGGCGGTTGAGCGCCGGCGGCGGCTTCCCGGAACGTCTCGTCGAAGACCCGGTGGTATAGGTCGTGGATCTCGATGGGGTGAAACAGGGTGGCGACCGTGAAGCGCGTGAACTGTCGCGGCTGGTAGGTCTGATACCACTCGAGGAACTGGAGGATCAGGTCGCGGGCAAAGGTCTCGGCTTCTTCCAGGTCCTCGGCCCCTACCAGCAACGGCGGCGTGACCAGCGAGCCGATCCGGTCCCTGCGCACGGTTCGCAGCGCCGCGTCGAAGGCGCGATGCAGGATGGAGCGGCGCATCGGCTGGTGCTGGGTTTGCGTCACGAGGTGCAGCGCCTGGCGGCACTTCGCGTAGCGCGGCCCCGAGGTCGGCACCAGCTCGCCATACGCATAAGGGGCGCCTGCGGCGAGACTGGCGGCCCAGCTTCCGGCCTCCAGCAGCAGCAGAGGGTTCTGTCCGTCGCCTTGGGCGGCGATCTCATTGAGGACGGCGTCGCACTCGGTGAGATAGGGATCGGCGCGGACGACCTCGACCTCCAGGCGCCCCGATCGCCAGCGGCTGCCGCCGGCTTCGGCCGCTCCGGCGCGCACGTAGTCGACCAGTAGCACGTTTTCCGAGACGTTCTCGACGATCACGCGGAGCGTCTGTCCGGCATGCGGAGTCAGGGGCAGCGCGAGGTCGCGCCAGAGGCGGTTGTCGAGGCGGCCCCAGAACAGTTCCCGCAGGTTGCCGCTCTCCGACTCCACGAGCACGCGGAAATCGCCCGAGAAGTGGGAGTCGGAAGCGCCGACCAGGCCCAGGCCGATCCGCAACACGGGCTGGGCCTCGTAGGGATGCAGCGTGACCCATTGGCCGAGGGCTTCCGGAAGGATGCCGTCGCCCGACGGAGCACCGGGCGCCAGCACCGCCAGGCCCGCCCGCTCTTCGGCCCCGATCCGATAGTGGGACAGCCAGCGCTCCCGGAGCGGGGCCGACGGATCGAGGGGCCGGAACTCCCAGTGTCTGGGCACGAGCGTGCGTGGATCGAACTCCGCGAAGTCCGGGTTTGCCAGGTACTCGTTTCCAGGGGCCACAGCCGTCCTCCTCCCGCGCAGTGGGGATGGTAGCAGAGGACAGTGGCGAGTAGCGAGACAGAAGGAAAGGAAGGGGGGAGCCGGCGATGCGAGGAGCGGACGCACGGGCGACAGCTTCGGAGATCGAGAACACGATTTGAGACAGGCAATTTGACACCGAGTCGCTCGGTTTCAAATCTCAAATCTCGAATCTGGACTCTCGAATCCAGACGCCCCCGCCCGTCTCCTCCACCTCCTCCCCCACTCGCTGCTCGCTACTCCCCACTCCCGCGCGATACGCTGTTCCCGCACGATGCCGCTCACAGCCCGCACTCTGCCGTTCATGCTGCTCACCTTCCTGCAGGAGGCGGTGGTGCTGTTGGCCATGAGCACGGCGGAGGGGCTCTTCCTCAAACGCGTGGGCAGTCAGTTCCTGCCGGGACTCTATCTGCTGTCCGCGGTGATCTCGGCATGCTCGAGCCTTCTCTACGCGGTGGTCCGCTCCCGCTGGGACAACCGCCGGCTGGCGCTCGGCACGCTCGTCGGCTTCGGTGGGGCGGTGCTGGCGGTCTCCGCTCCGCTGGAGCGGAACGTGCGCGCGGCGTTCTATCTCTATTTCACGATCGTCGCCATCTTCGTGATGATCGTGCGCATCCAGCTCTGGCTGGTGATCAACCGTCGATTCACGACTCGAGAGGCCAAACGGGTCTTTCCACTCCTGACGGGAGCCGGACTTGCGGGCAGCATCCTGGCAGGCCTGCTCCTGCAAGTCTTCCCGGCGGCCTGGGGCCCCGCTCAGTACCAGCGCGTCACGGCGGCCTTCACGTTCCTGTACCTGGCCGTCTTCTTCCTGGGCGCCCGCGAGGCCCGGACCGCCGGGCCCCAGGAGTCCGTCCCGGCCGCCAAGCCGTCGGCGACGGCGATCCTGGGTCAGATGCGAGAGGCCGCCACGAGCCCCTATTTGCGGAACCTGGCCCTGCTGGTGCTCTCCCAGATTGCGATCCTGACGCTGGTGGACTACCAGTTCAATCGCGTCTGCGACGCGCGTTTCCCCGAGGAGTCGGCGCTCATCGGCTTCTTCGGGATGTTTCGCTCGGTCACGAACATGGGGGCGTTCCTTTCCCAGATGTTCTTGACGCACCGCGTTATCTCGGCGCTGGGCGTCGGACTCTCCCTGCTGGTGACGCCGCTGGCCTCCATCGGCTATGGCGCCGCCCTGGCCGCCGTCTTCGGCTTCCATGCCGGCGTGGCCGCCAAGCTCGTGGGCCGCTTCCTGCAACGCACGCTCCACGGCAGTCTCTACCAGGTGCTCTTCAACGCCGTCGACGAGCGGGGACGGGACGCGGCGATGCTGGTCTGCGACGGCATCGCCTACTCCATCGGCACGGTCAGCGCCTCGGCCCTGCTCTGGTGCGTCGTGCGGCTGGGGCCGGCCGCCATCAATCTCGTCATCCTGATCGCAGCCGTGCTCTTCTTGATCGTCTCGCTGGGATTGCGGCGCGCCTACCTGGCGCTGCTGGTGTACCACTTTCGGGGGGGCCAGTCGCACGTCCAGGAGGGCCTGGCGCAGCTGGCAGGGGCGCCCGGAGCCGCGCAGGTGCGAAAGGGGTCGCTGGCGGCCCTGGCCCGTCTCGGCACCCGGGCCGCGCTCCCCTACCTGCTGCAGGGCCTGGAGGACTCGTCGCCCGACGTCCGGATCGAGGCCGTCCGCGGATTGGCCGCGCTGGGCGACGAGACGGTGCTGCCCGAGCTGGTCGCGCGGCTGGACCGCGAACAGGACGATCGCGTGCGCTCGCAGCTCTTGCGCGCCTTCGGCCGTTTCCAGGGGTCGCACGTGGTCGACGGTCTGCTCGGCTTCCTGCACGACCGGGTGCCCCGTATTCGGGCCGACCTGATCGAAATCCTCGGCAGCTTCTCGGACCGGCGCCACGCCCCGCAGGTGCTGGTTGCGCTGGAGGACCGCGAGGTGCGCGTGCGGGCCAACGCCGTCCTGGCGCTTTGGCGCATCGGGGACGACGAGCAGGTGCGTTCGGCGCTGACGGCGTTGCGGCGGATGCTGGCCAGCAAGGACGCCGCCGCGCGCTCGGGTGGGGCCTTCGTCCTGGGCCGCATCGGCAACCGGATGGCCAGCCGGCTGCTGGTGGCGATGCTGGAGCGGCAAGAGGACCCGCGCGTCCTGAAGAACGTGGTGCTGGGCCTGGCTCGCACGGGCGGAGAGGGGCTGGCCGATCCGCTGCTCGTGAGCTTCGAGCGGGCCGCACCGGAAGCTCGGCCGGTCTGGCTGGCGGCGCTGAAGCGCACGGGGCGGGAGAACCCCGAGCCGTTCGTCCGGGCGGCCCTGACCGGGTCGCACGCCGTGCGCATACTGGCCATCGAGATGCTGGGAATGACCAAATCGGAGCGGGCGCTCGACGCGCTGCTGGAATTGTCGAAGGACCCCGAGGCGGAGGTCCGCGTCAGCGCGCTGCGGTCGCTCACGCGATTCTCCGACCCCCGGGTGGACACGCGGCTGCGCGAGGTGATGCAGTTCGACCTGGACGAGCGGGTGCGCGCGACGGCCCAGCGGCGGGTGGGCGGTCCGCGGGCCAGGCGGCTGTTTCCGCAGTTGTTGCGCGCGCTGGAGGCGCCGACCGATCGCGAAAAGGCCAACACGCTCGAGGCGCTCACCGGCCTGGCTTCCCGGCTCCTGTCGGGCGACGCCGAGCTGGCCGCCCTGTCGGGGCAGCGTCCAAGCGCCTCGGCAGATGAACCGAGTCCGGGACGCGACTTCGTCGCCAAGTTCCTCGACGCGGCCGCCGCGCTGCTCGCGCACTCCTCGGGCCGGGTCTCAGCCAACGCGGCCTACGGGCTCTGGAAGCTGGGCGACCCGCGAGGGGCGGCGGCGCTGGTTGCGATGCTCTCCGAGGAGAGGGTCAAGTCGGCGCTTCACTGCATCGGGAAGACCGGCGACGCGCAGTTCGCCGGTCCGGTCTCGGCGCTGCTCACCAGCCCCGACGAGACGCTCAGGACCCGGGCTGCGGCCGTGCTGGAGCGCATCGGGGCCCAGTGGGACGAGATCCTCGACAAGCTGGGTGCGGCCGCCGACCGCAGCCTCGTGGACCTGCTGGCCGCCTACTCGGCCGGCGGCGAGCGGACGCGCACCTACCTGCGCCGCGCTCTCAAGGAGGGCCGCGGCAGCCTGGTCTCGGGGCTTGCGGACAAGGACCCGCGCGTGCGGCTTCAGGTCCTCGAGGTGATGCAGGTCCTGGGGGAGAAGCTGGATCGGCCTGAAGCGCTCGCGATGCTGGAGCTGCCGTCGGAGGAGATGCGCTGCCGGGCCGCGGCCTTGCTGGCCCGAGTGGACTGGAAAGAGCCGCCGGAGGCTTTCCATCGTTTTTGGCTCGCCGAGATCGAGCGCGTCTATCGCTACGTCTGGTGTGCCTCGCTCCTGACGCGCGTGGCCCCGGTCCACCTGCCGTCGCTGATGGAGCTGGCCGAGGCGGTCGCCGCCCGCGCCAGGGAAGCGGCGATGGCGCTCGTGGCCACCTTCGACGTCTTCGACCCGCAGAAGAGCTTCCGCTCGATAGCCCAGGGACTGGGCGACTCCGATCAGGTCTCGCGCGCCCGGGCGCTGGAGGCCCTGGAGAACCTCGTCCCCGGCGAGCTTGCGAGGCCGCTTCTGCCCGTGCTGGAAACGGAAGTGCGCACCTGGGGCGAGCTGGCCTCGCGTCACTTCGCCGATCCGGCGCGGCAGCCCTCGCTCGACGCCGTCTTCGGATTGGTGCGCGACGAGGACCCGCGCGTTCGCGAGGCGGCCGGCGACGCGCTGCTCGACCTCTCGGACCGCTACGTGACCGAGCTTCTGGAGCGGGAGGCGCCCGGGCGCATCGGCGCCCGCGCTCTGGCCCTGGCCGAGAACATCCAGCGCAAGGCCCCGCGCCGGGAGGAAGGGCGGCCGGACGCCGCGTGAAACCATGACGATGGAGCTTGCCCATAACCTGAAGATGAAGCACAAGGTCATCCTGGCCTTCCTGGCGCTCACGACGCTGATGAGCGCGCTCTTGGCCGCAATCTCGCTCGGGGCCCTGGAGTCCTCCGCTCGCGAGGAAGTGCTGGAGCGCAGCCGGTTCTTCTCTCGCTATCTGGGCAGCTCCCTGGAAGGCAAGATCGAGCGCGCCTGCAAGGTCCTCGAGAGCCTCGCCGCCTCGCCGGGCCTTTCGGGCCTTCCGCCGGAACAAGCCCGGATGGTCCTCGACGACTGCCGTCTATGGAGTGGAAAGGTCTTTTCGGATGTCTGGTACTTCTCGCCGGAGGGCGTCTGCGCCGCTACCTCGCCGGAGGACCCGCGATCGTTCGGCAAACGCCACGCCGACATTCCGGGCCTCAAGGAGCCGGTCGCCGAGATGACGCGCACCGGAGCCACGGTCGTCGTCGGCCGCTTCCGCGAGGCCAAGAAGGGTCAGAAGGCGCTGCTGCTGACACCGGTCGGAAACGTCGGCGGGTTCCTCTCCGCCCTGGTCGACTTCTCCGACTGGAGGACCTTCTCCCGCGCCGGCGCTCGCGCCGGGTACGCCGCGCTGGTCGACGCCGAGGGCACCATCGTCAGCATCGACCCCGATCCGAACAACCTCCGGGGCAGCTCCTACCGGATCGCCATCGAGGGCGTCACCCGGTTGCCGGCGGAGTTGACCACGGGGGTGCCGGGCGTCGAGCCCGCAGGCGACGATTCCAACGTCCTCACCGTCCGCGGCACCACGACGGTCACCGGCGCCTCCGAGCTGGTCTGCGTCGCTCCCATTCAGCGCCTCGGCTTCCGCCTGCTCATCGGCATTCCCGAGTCCTACGCGTTCCGCCGCGTGGATGAGCTGAAGACCCGCATCACCATGCTCACCGCCCTGTGCTGGATCGCCGCGGCCTTTCTGGGGGCCTGGTTCGCCTCGCGGATCGCCCGGCCGCTCGCGATGCTGCGGCGCCACGTGGAGGACCTCGAGCGGGGCCAGTTCCCCGAGGAGCTCCAGTGGCAGTACGGCGACGAGATCGGCATCCTCGGACGCGCGATCAACGCAATGGCCAAGACGCTTCGCCGCGAGCGCGTGATGAAAGACGTTTTCGGCTTCAAGAGCGAAGACGAGGGGGATACATAGGCCAACGGTGTCGAGGGGCAGTCCAGTATCTGCGGACCCTCGGTTTCAAGTTTCAAATCTCGAACCGTCTCATCGCCTTCTCGCGCCTCCGCACTCCCGACTCTCCCTCGCCAGCCATCTCTCGTCTCTCGCCCTACGCTGAAGCCCCTCTCCCAAATGCGCCACCTTCCCACGCCGGCGTTGCTGATCCTGGCCCTGTCGTTCTGGGCGGGAATCGCCACCGTCCGCGACTACGACATCTGGTGGCACCTGGCTGCGGGCAAGGAGATCGTCGCGACGGCGTCGGTCCCCCGCGCCGACCACTGGTCCCACACCGTCGACGGGAAGCCATGGTTCGCGCACGAGTGGCTGGCGGAGGTCTTCCTCTACGGGGTCTGGTGCGCGGGCGGAGAGAACGGCCTGTTGGTGTGGAAATCTCTGATGGGTCTTTTGACTTTGATGGTGCTCTGCCGCGTCTACCGGGCCGCGGACCCCGAACGGGGCACGGGTTACCTGGCGGGCGCGGTCGCGGCGACGGTCTGCCTGCAGTACCACCTGCTCGAGCGGCCCCACATGTTCACGAACCTGTTCCTTGCGCTGGAGGTGGCGGCCGTCGACGATTGGCTCAGGGGTGGGCGGGACAGGCTCGGGTGGCTGCCCGGACTGTTCGTGCTCTGGGCCAATCTGCACGGCGGCGTGGTGGCGGGGCTGGCCACGCTGGGGCTCTTCGCGGTTGCGCAGGCCGCAGAGTGGGCGGCGGGAGAGGCGGCGGCGCTCGCACGGCTCAGGCGGCTGGCGGCCGTCGGCGTCCTGTGTCTGGCGGCGACGATAGGGAACCCGCGAGGGACCCAGCTGCTGACGTATCCGTTGAAATACGCCGGGCACGGGACGCTGGCCTCGGAGATTACGGAGTGGACCTCGCCCGACTTCCGCGAGTTTCGGCAGATGGAGGCGCTCGCGCTCGGGTTGCTGGCGTTGATGCTCTCCTCGCGCGCAGGGGCCCGGGCCTCCGAGGCGTTGCCGCTGCTGGCGGGGCTGCATCTGTTCCTGCAGTCGAAGCGCAACATCGTGTTCGTGGCGCTCTTCGTGCTGCCCGCCGCCGTCGATCGCCTGGCCAGGCTCTCGGCCGGCTGGCGGCTCACGCGGGCGTTCGCGCGGGCCGGGAAGCCCGGCGGAGGCGCAGCACTGCTTGCGGTGTTCGTGGGCGCCGTTTCGCTGCACGCCGTGTTCGTCCAGCCTCAGCGAATCTCGCCCGGCTACTATCCTGACGGCGCCGTCGAGTACCTGCGCGCACATCCTCACCCTGGCCGGATGTTGAACGAGTTCGTCTTCGGCGGCTACTTCGTCTGGAAGCTCTATCCGCAGTATCGGGTCTTCATCGACAGCCGCACGGACCTCTACTTCGATCAGGACGTCTTCGCCGAGTACCTGGCCGTCTTCAAGCTGGCGATGGGCTGGAAGCTGGTGCTGGACCGGCGCAAGATCGACCTCTGCGTATTCGAGCCCGGCCATCCGTTGGCCACCGTGCTGGCCGCGACCGGAGAGTGGCGGTTGGCTTTCAGCGACCCATGCGCAGTCCTCTGGGAGCGAAAGAATCCGTTGAGTGTGAACCGAGCCTGCCGCTGACCATGCCGGAGCCCTCCGCCAGCCCGAAGCCGTCCGTCCGCGTGTCGCCCCTGCCCGGGTTGCGGGAGCTGCTGTTGGCGCTGTTCTTTCTGGCCTGCCTGTCGCCGGTGGTCGACTTCGACGTCTGGTTGCACCTGGCGTCGGGGCGCGAGATGTGGCGCACCGGTCGCGTGCTGTCGGCCGACGTCTTCAGTCACACGGTCTTGGGCAAGGAGTGGGTGTATCACGAATGGCTCGCTGCGCTGCTGGGCTACGGCACCTGGCTGGCGGCCGGCATCAACGGTCTGGTGGTGATGAAGGCCCTGATGATGACGGCTTCGATGGGGGTGCTGCTGGCCACCTTCTCCGTGCGCGGTCACGGGCGCGGGGCCCCGGCGGCGCTGGCCCTGCTGGCGGCCATCGTCGCGTCGAACAACGTGTCGCTCGAGAGGCCTCACCTGTTCACGATCCTCTTCCTCAACCTCTACGTCTACTGGCTCAATCGGCAAAGATACCGGGGAACTCCGCTGCCCTGGGGAATGGCCGCGCTGGCTGCGCTGTGGGCAAACCTGCACGGCGGGTTCGTACTGGGGCTGCTGGCCTTTGGCCCGTTCATGGCCGAGGATCTCTGGCACCTGCGCCACGCGCGTTTCGGGGCCGCCGACGAAGAAGAACAAACCGCAGCGCAACGGCGCCTGGTGCGTCTGAAACGCTCGGCGCTGATGTTCGCGCTCTGCACGGTCGCGACGCTCGCCAATCCTTACGGCGTCCAGACGCTGCTCTATCCCCTCCAGTACGCTTCGCCGTCGCCTTTCATGCGCCAGATCGAGGAGTGGTCCTCGCCGGACTTCCAGCGGCAGGTGGTCCTGGAGCTGGTACTGCTGGCGCTCGTGGCGGCGGGCCTGTTTTCGCGCCGGCCGGTCGGGTTGGCCGACTCCATCTTCGTCATGGCCTCGGCCCATCTCATCCTGACGGGGGTCCGCAACACGTTCCTCGTGGGCCCCTT
>JACQFU010000132.1 GCA_016199905.1 Candidatus Wallbacteria bacterium | reverse complement strand
CCCCGATGCGTTCGCTCTCCGACAGCACGAAGCGTAAGAGGAAGCGCTCGGACTGGGATTGCCCTCGATTTGAAACGCGAGCCGTCAGGTAGAGCAAGGAGTGGCGGTTGGCCGCGTTCAAGCCGTCAACCTTCACGTCCGAGACAGACAAGTCCGGCGCATCCGGCACCGCAGTGCCGGGCGGCACGTAGACGGTCACCGCTGTCGTGTTGTCGGTGAAGTTGCTTTCGGCGACGTCGGGATCCGGTTGAATGCGAGTACCGATGAAGTAGCTCCCGCACGGAAGCTGCGGCAGCCCGAGCACGTCGGACACGGCCCGGGTTCCCGGCGCCATCCTGTTGATGATGCGGCTGTTCAGTAACTGGCCCTCGTCGAGCTTGGCGCTCGACGAGACGAGATAGTCGAGTCGGAGATCCAGAGGTAGCTGGAGAGCGCCCGGGCAGTCGTAGCGAATCACAGTCGCGGCCTGCACGGTTTGCCCGCGTGAAACCACCGAGGTCGCGAGTGTCATGGGGCCGACCGACAGGTTCGGCCGGCCCTGGGTCGGAGGCTTCACCTGGAGGCGGAGGGTATAGCTTCCCACGCCGGCGCCCGACGGATTCACGTCGATGCCGTACTCCGTCGTCGTGGGGCTGGTGAATTGAGCGGCTTGAATCCCGTAGTCGCCAATGTCCAACCGTTGCCGGAAGTCTCCGGCTCGCACGACCGGCGCCGCCCATCCCGGAGGCGCCTCGAGCTCCACTCGCACCCAGCTTCCGGCAGGGGCAACAAAGCGGAAGAAGTCCAGGTCCTCCGGGTGCAGAGTCAGCGCGTAGGTTCCGGGAGCTAGTAGCCAAGCCTCATGCGCCGTGTCGTTGGGCTCGAAGGCGTCCGGCAACACCTGGACGACCGTTATGGGGAGGACGGCCTGGTTGTTGGTTTCGTCCCATTCGGCGATGGCGTCGCCGCTATCGGCGACCGCGCGAAGGAAGTAGGCCCCCGGCGGGAGCGACGGCACGCTCGTGTAGAGGTGGGTCCCCGTTTGCGAGCGTGCATCCAGCCGCGAAAGAGGCCAGCCTTGTCCCAGTAGGATGTTTACTGTCGTGGGGGCGGTCGGACTGTCCGACAACCAGAAATCGATTGCGAACTCCTGGGTGACGGAAACGCTACCTGGATTGCTCACGAGAGCTTCGAGCACCCACGGAGTGCCGGCGATGACAACCGCAGGTGAGTAAGCCTGGGTGACGAGGATGTCCGGCAAAAGGACCGAGGTCGTGACGACTCCCAAGCGATAGGCTCCAACGCTCTCCTTTGAGCCGGCGATTCGCACGAAGTACCGGCCGGCGCCTGGCAGTGTCGCGGTCGCTCGAGCGAGTCTCCCGGATGGCGGGAAGGCCGGCCCTCGCGCCAACTCGGTGATGCCGTCTGGGCCGTAGATGGCGATCGCCGGGCGTAGCGTCGCAACCGGCGTCACCTCTACCGAGACCGTGGCCGGTCCCGTCGCGTGGAACGAGAAATAGTCAACGTCGACAGTGGCGTCGATCCTTGCCGAAATCGACGGACCGTCGATCGTAATGCCGTCAAAGGCGTCGTTGACTCCATCGACTGTTCCGGGATGATCGTCGATGAGCACCGGAGCAGCGGCGGTCGTGTTGTTCGTCTCGTCTGTCTCCGTGACGCTGTCTGCGATGTCTGCATAGGCCCCGAGGGTGTAGACCCCGGTCGTGATCCACCACAGGTTTCCGGGCGCGGACACGGTTACGGCCTCGCCGGGTGCCAGTGAGCCCACCTCGGCCTGTCCAATGTAATTGTCGACGGGGCCGATCGTCGAGTTCGGAGAGGCCACGAACCGCAGCGAGGAGGGGCCGGCTGTGGTAAGCCCGCGATTGGCGACCGTCGCCCGCAGTTGCAACTCGACGGGTCTTTCCGCTACCAGTCCGCCGCTGTACGAGAAGTCGGATACCACCAGGTCCGGGGCGTCACTCGGGGCGGGCGGCGCCGTCACTGTCAGGGTGGTGAGTGCTTGGTTGTCCGCCGAGTTGGACTCCGCGAGTCCCCGTGGGCCGAAGGTTCTGACGCCCACGTAGTAAGTGCCGGGCGGAAGAGAGGGGAGCCATACCGTGTCTCGCAGTTCCTGCGTGCCCGGCATCGTTTCACCGAAGCCCCGCCCCGACAGGTACATGCCGCCCGTCAACTCACGGTTCGAGGAAATGCCGATACTAGCCCCCCAGTAAAGGGGAATCTGAACCGCGCCCGGACACTCGTAGCGCACGACGGCGGTAACCAGCAGCGCGTCTCCCTTGGAGCAAGTCGTCGGTGTCATGGAGATCGCCGCCGCCACCAGGTTCGGCCGGCCGTCCGACGGCGGTTTGAGCTGCAGAGTCAGTCGATAGGCTCCCGTGAATCCGTAGCCCGGTTGTATTGCAATGAGGTACTCCCCGGTCGCGGGCGCGCTGAACACGATGGAGCGGGTCGTGTCGGTGCCGCGATACGACGACAGAACCGTGAGCGGTCCGGAGATGGTGTATGGGAGCTGGCGATCTTCGACGCCGCACTGAACTCGAATCAGGCTGTCCTTCGGCGCGGAGAATCGAAAGAAGTCCGAGTCTCCGGGCGTCAACGTGAGGGGATAGGTACCTGGAACCAGAGCGGCGGCGCTCTCTGGCGTCTCATTGGGCTCGAGGGCGTCGGGGTCGAGTCGGAAAACGAGGATCGGTTCGGCGAGGTCGTTGTCCGCCTCATAGAGCTCCTGGACCTGGTTCAGCACATCCACGCGAGTATGAAGGTAGTACTGACCCATCGGGAGGTCCGCAGGGATCGTGACGTCCCAGTGGAGGTACTCGCGGGAGTAATCGGCCAAGGCCCCGACCGTCTGTGTGGCAAGTGCGAGCTCGCCGGTCACCCCTGGTGACAGCGAAGTCGAAAGGTAGAGTGCCGCGACGGATGTGGTCCCGACGCTGACGTTGGCGTAGTTGGATACCCCGCTGTCTAGCGAGAGTACGGCTCCGGGCGCGACGTCGGTCGGCAGCGACAGGCTCCCCTCCGGTCTCAGATTGGGATGGACCACTACCTGCGTAAGCGTCGGGGAGGTCGTGGCATTGTTGCTCTCATTGCTCTCGGCGACGTCCCCGTAGATGTCGGCGGTCAATCTGAAAACACAGGTTCCGGCAGGCTGAAAGTCGTACAAGGTCACTGGACTGGTCACTCCGACCGTGGCCCCGGGCGCCAGGTCTGGCACCTCGACAGTTGTCAGCCTCCAGGCGGATAGCGGGTCGCCGAGCGGGACCAGGTCCCACGCTGCAACGCTGCGTCGGGCGGTCGTCTGACCACGGTTGGCGATTCGCCCGGGAAGAACCACACGCTCTCCGGGCGATACCGCGGCCGGCACCGGACCCGGATTCTCAGCCACGAGATCCGCGTCTCCCGCCGGCTCGGTCACAACTGTGAGGGCATAGGTTCCGGGCAGGTCGTCCGGGAAGTAAAACAACAGTTTGTAGGCCGCAGACGCTCCCGATAGCTCCTGCTGCAGAAGAACAGAACCGTCCGCCGAGCTTGCGAACCCGATGAACCCTCCGCCCGGTTCGAACAGATAGGCGAACACCAATCGCTGCTCCGAACACCTGACACGGATGTTGTACGAGTGCGCCCCGTTCCGCGAATCGAAGAAAAACGCATCGCTATCCCACGGCTGCTCTATCGTGCCCGTCGAGGCCGTGCCGTCCAGCGCGACTCGATCCTCCGGGTCGCGAACGCTTGCGACGTCGTTCGGATG
>JACQFU010000131.1 GCA_016199905.1 Candidatus Wallbacteria bacterium | reverse complement strand
CCGGGCTTGAACGAGAACTCGCTCTTCGCCGGGTCGTAGACGCTGACGCCCACGACGTCCGACGGCAGCAAGTCCGGGGTGAACTGGATGCGGCGGAACTCCGCCTGCACGGACCGCGCGAGCGAGCGCGCCAGGATCGTCTTGCCGATCCCCGGCACGTCCTCGATGAGGACATGCCCGCCCGCGAAGAGGGCCGTCAACAGGCTCCGCAGCGCGCGCCGCTTCCCGACGACGACCTTCTCCAGGTTGCCCAGGATGCGCGGGATCACGTCGGGTAGCGCCACGGCGGCACTGTACAGCCAGCCCCGAACGGCCGGCAAGCGATCCGGCCCCGCCGTGCTACAAAGGGTCGCGATGGAGCCACCCGAAAAGGGCGTTACGGGCCCGCGGATCACCCTCGTCCTGACCAGCTACCAGGGACGGCGCAACCTCGAGACCTACTTGCCGCGAAACCTCGAGACGGTTCGCGCCACCGCAGCCATCGGCGAGGTCGTGGTCGCCGACGACGGCTCCACCGACGATTCCGTGGAGTTGCTACGCGAGCGGTTCCCCGAAGTGAAGGTCGTGGCGCTGCCCGCCAACCGCGGCTTCGGCGCCGCCGCCAACGCCGCCTTCCGGTCGGCCTCGCATCCGTACGTGCTCAACATCAGCAACGACATGGTTCTGGAGCCCGGCGCGGCGGAGTCGCTGCTGGCCGGCTTCATCCGGCCCGACATCTTTTCGGTGAGCGCGCGGTTGCTGGACCCGGCAGGCGCCACGGAGAAGGGTCGGACGGTGCCGACGTTCGCCGTCGGCGATCTCAAGGTCTGGCGGACCCTGGCGGCACGACTGGGCGAGTCGCCGCCGCCCGGCGGGATGTTGCAGCACTTCAGCGGAGCGATCGGCCTCTTCGATCGCCGCCTTTTCCTGGAACTGGGCGGCTTCGACGACCTGTTTCTGCCCTTCTTCGTCGAGGAGACGGACCTTTGCTACAGGGCCTGGAAGCGCGGCTACCGCATCCTCTATGAACCGGCGGCCCGGGTCACGCACCATCACCGCGAGTCGGGCACCATCTTGCACCAGTTCAGCCCGCGGGTCCGCCGCGTCCAGTTCGGCAAGAACCGCCTGCTCTTCATCTGGAAGAACATTCACGACCCCGGCTACGTCGCCTTGCACGCCGCCAACCTGGCGGTGCGAGCGGCCGTCTCCTGGCTGGCGCTCGACCTGGACTTCTACCGCTCTCTGGCAGGTGCGCTGGGCCGGATCGGAGAGGTGCTGCCTCGCCGCAAGCTGGAGCGCGAGCGGGCGCGGCGTTCCGACCGCGAGGTGTTCCGCGAGTTCCGCGAGTCGGTGTTTCGGGCGTAGAGGCTTGTCATGTTTACGTTCGCATGGTATTCTTTCGCGCTTTTTCCAAACACAACGAATGGTGAACGCTCGCCAGGAGGGCCGCTTGACAGAGCCAGCGGAAGGCATAGTCAGCTTCGTCGTCACCAACTACAATGGCAGCCGCAATCTGAAGCGCTGTCTGCCTTACGTGTTGGAGGCGGCGGCAGCCAGTGGAGTGTGCGACGACGTTCTCGTCGTCGACGACTGCAGCAGCGATGACAGCCTCGAGCTTCTCAGGGAGCGTTTTCCGCAGGTGCGCGTGCTGGCGCTCGATACGCGCTCCAGCTTCCTCGGCGCCTGCAACGCCGGCTTCCGGGCGGCCAAGAATCCGCTCGTGGCGTTGCTCTCCAACGACATGGCCCCCGAGCCGGATTTCGTCACCAAGCTGCTCAAGCACCTGAAAAATCCGGACGTCTTCGCCGTGCAGGCCACGCTGGTCAGCCCTGAGGGCCGCGTCGAGAGCGAGCGCAACATCGGCCGGTTCCTGTTCGGCAACTTCAAGATGCTGAACACGGCCAAGGCCAACCGCGGCCTCACCCGGATGCTGCTGCCTCAGGATCGCGATTCGAGCTACTCGCTCTACTCGGGCGCCTGCGGGCTCTTCGACCGCGCCAAGTTCCTGGAGCTGGGCGGCCTGGACGCGATCTACCTGCCCTTCTACTGGGAGGACGCCGACCTCTGCTTCCGCGCCTGGAGGCGAGGCTGGAAGACGTTGAGCGAACCCGGCTGCTTCGTCTATCACTTCCACGAAGAGCTAGGCACCATCCGCAACAACTTCGACAAGGGCTTCGTGCGAACCGTCGAGCGCCGCAACCGCTTCCTGTTCCTCTGGAGCAACATCGACAACCCGGCGCACCTCTTCGAGCACCTGCTCTACCTGCTGGTGAACTTGATTTTCAGCCTCTTCGTGGGCCGCTTCTCCTTCTACCGCAGCTTCGGCCAGGCGCTGATGAGACTGCCTCAAGTGCTGAGAAAGCGCCGCGAGCGCGGCAACGACTGCTGGTCCGACGACCAGATCTTTGCGACTGTCCTCGGCCAGCGCCGCCGCGGTGCCGGCGCCGAGAAGCCTGTCGTCATCGCCCGGGCGGCGTGACTCGGGACCGTTTGCGCATCTCGGTTCTCTTTCCCTTCTTGCGCCTCACGGGCGGCTCGAAGGTTCTGGTCGACCTGGCGAACGGGCTTGCCGATCGCGGCCACCAGGTCTCCGGCGTCGTCCCCGTCCGACTAAAACCCCTCCCCCTGGGCTTGGGCGCCGTCGAGTGGCTTTGGCGGGCGCCGTGGTTGCGCCGCAAGTACCGCTGGTTCACTCCCCGCTTCCAGCTGCGCGTGGTCCCGAGCCTCCGACCGCGCTGGGTGCCCGACGCCGATGTCGCGATCGCCAGCAGCTGGCAGACAGCCGAGCTTGCGGCTAGCTACTCTTCCCGGCACGGAGTTCGGGCCTACTTCATTCAGGATGTCGAAACCGACCAGGACGGCAGTCGCGCCGCGGCGACCTACTCGCTCCCCCTGGCCCGGATCGCCACGTGTCCGTGGATCGCCGGCGAGCTTTCGTCCCGGTTCGGCGCGAGCGTCGACGCGATGGTGCCGCTCGGGCTGGACCTCGCGCTCTACGACGGACGGCCGCGGAAACAGATTCCGGCGCGGCGGTTCGGAATGCTCTACAGCGCAAGCGAACGCAAGGGGTTCGTGGACGGGCTCGAAGCGTTCACGCGGGCCCGCTCGACTCATCCCGACATGCGTCTGGTGGTGCTGGGTCGCGTGAAGCGCCCGCCCGTGTTGCCCGATTTCGTCGAGGGCCGTTGGAACGTCGATCCGGCCGACGTGCCCGCGGTGTACGCGGGGACCGACGCCTGGATCTGTCCCTCGCGCTCGGAGGGCTGGGGGCTTCCCCCGATGGAGGCGATGGGCATGGGCTGCGCCGTGGTGACGACCCGCGTCGGCGGCACGCCCTACTTCGCCGAGGACGGTGTGACGGCGCTCGTCTGCGAGCCCGGGGACATCGTTGGGCTGCAGCGCGGATCGACGCCACGCTCGACCGGCTGGAAGAGTTCCTGGTCGGGCTGGCGCGGAAAGGGGGGTGAGCGCTCGCAGCTGCCAACAAAAGAAGTTTGACAGGCGACCTGTCGCTGGCTACGCTACTGGAGACTGTCTCTTCGCGTGGATGGGGCGTGCCCAAGAAGGGGGGCGTCATGCGGCTTCAGGGAAAGAGTCTGCTCGGACTGTTTCTGGCCGGGTTTTTTGTGTTTGGTTGCGCGGCTGTCGAAGCGGCCCCCAGCATGACGATCACGTCTCCGACTTCGGGGACCAGTGCTGTCGTGGGGGACTCCGTCTACTTCAGCGGCACGGCGCTGGATGATTCCGGCAACCCGTTGCCGGGTTCATCGCTGATCTGGGGTGACGAGACTGTCTGCCCGTTCGGGACCGTACTCTCGATGTGGCATACGTTCGCATCCACCGGTGAGCGTTCGATCCTGCTGTCCGCAACCGATGCGAATGGAACGACGAACACGACGAGCATCCGGCTGACGATCGTGCCGGCGCCTCCGCCGACCATCACGGTCGCCGCGCCTTCCGATGGGACACAGTTCTACTCGCGCCAGCCAGTATCGTACTCCGCATGGGCCGTCGATTCGCGCGACGGCTGGATGGCCGCGAGCAGCATCCGCTGGTTCACGGATCGCCAGGGCTTCTTAGGTACGGGCAACCCGCTCCTGACCACTGCCCCGGCCGAGGTCGGAGGCAGCGTCCTCACAGTGCGCGTCACGAACAGCCGCGGCAGCACAGCCGAGACGACACGCGCTCTCACAATCCTCGACGGCAACCAGCTCGCACAGCCTCGAGTCGGGATCACGCGCCCCTGGCCTTGGAGTCGCCAGTTCGAAGGTGTCCCCCTCGTTCTCGAGGGCTACGGCTTGGATGCCCTCAACTTCGCACTTTCGGGGCGAGACCTGAGCTGGAACGTGGATGGCGGTCCGTCGATCGGCAGTGGAACGACGCTCGCCACTTCCGCCGTCGCCGGAACGCACGACTTCTCGCTGAGAGGTACGGACGCCTGGGGGCGGACGGTTGCCACGACGGTCACGGTGGCCGTCGAAGCAGCTTCGAGCATCCCCGCGCCGTCCCTCACGATTTATCGGCCCGCGCCGGCATTGACCTACTACGAGACCGTCCCGCTGAGCCTCTACGGTTGGGCCGACGACTACTTGGATGGGAGGCTCCCGGACTCAGCGCTGTCGTGGGCGACCACAACCGGAACGGTTCTGGCGTCCGCTGTGTCGCAGACATCGACGGTCTTGCCGGCAGGGGAGTGGGGGATTCAGCTGACAGCCACGAACAGCCACGGCAAGTCTGCGACCCAGACGGCCACGATCCAGGTGCGGCCCTTGTCTCAGGTGCCGCCGCCAACCGTCTGGATGGCGACAGTCGGCTGGGGTTCGCGCTTGAACGTCGGGCAGCAGTTGACCCTGGTGGCCTATGCAACCGACATCGCCGAAGGGCAGCTCCCTTCGAGCAGGATTAGCTGGGCCTCAGACGCGTTCACGCCAGCCGTGACTGGCAACGGGATTACCGTCGTGGTGACGGGTCCTCCCGGCTACCACGTTGTGGGAGCCCGTGCTGTCACGAGTCGCGGTACGACTGGGATCGCGACGGCTCAAGTATGCGTGCTCGATCCGGCGTCCACAGCCAGTCCGAGGATCGCGATTCTCTCCCCAATCGACGGCGCGAGGCTTGTGTACGGCCAGACCGTGAATCTGCGGGCGACCGGCTTTTCCGATCTGGACGGCGACTTGGGATGGTGGAACACGCACTGGGAGGATGGGGCCGGCACCAACCTGGGTGCCGGTCTTCTGGCGAGCTACACGCCCATGCAGGTCACGAGCAGCTTCGTAATCCGGGTGCTGGCGCACGACTCGGCGAACAGGCTCTCGGTGGCTACGTGCACGGTGAGCATCCTTCCGCCGACGCCCCAGCTCAACGTGCACCAGCCGTCCCCGGGGCAGTCGGTCGTCAAAGGAGATTCGCTCGTCCTATACGCGCACGGCTGGGACCCACACGACGGTTCCCTACCCGACTCGGGAATGGTCTGGAGCTCGAATCGATCCGGCAGGCTCGGGAGCGGGATCTACATGACGGTGACGACCTTGCCGTTGGGACCTCACGTCCTCTCCGTGACTGGCACGAACAGCTTTGGCACGAGTGGCGTCACGACAATCGCGATCGAGATCGTTCCCGCGCCGCCGCCCTCACTGACCATCGGGACGCCAGGCGACGGGGCAACCTTTTACACGCGCCAGTCGATTTCCTACTGGGCCTGGGCTGTTGATTCGCGGGACGGATGGATGCCAGCGGAGTCCTTGCGCTGGTCAACCGACCGGCAGGGCTTTGTCGGAGCCGGGAATCCGCTGGTCACCACGGCGCCCGCTGAGGTGGGGCCGGCCGTGGTGACGCTCGTGGCGACGAACAGCCGGGGTACGACCGCACAAGCGACGCGGCAAATCACGCTGGTGGACGGGGCAGACCTGGGCCCTCCCCGCGTGTGGATCTCCCGGCCGTGGCCCTGGTATCGCTACTTCGAGACGGTTCCGATCGTGCTCGAGGGCGGCGGTAGCGATGCTCTCAATTTTCCGCTGGCGGCGCAGAACCTGAGCTGGAGTCAGGATGGGAATTCGACCGTGGGCAGCGGAACTCGGGTGACCACGAGCCCGGCCGCCGGGACGCACAGCTACAGTCTGAGGGCGACCGACGCCTGGGGACGCACCGTGGCAACGACTGTCACGATTCAAGTAGAGGATGCGGCCCACATTCCAGCTCCCACGGTTTACGTAACACGGCCACAGCCTTCGTGGACGTACTACGAGACTGTGCCCATCTCGCTCATCGGGGCGGCGGACGATTTCTTGGATGGCTCCCTGCAGGACGCGGCGCTGATGTGGACGACGACGGCGGGAACGGTCATCGGAGTCGGTGCATCGCCCGGGTCCACTCTACTCAACCCGGGGCAATGGTCCCTGCGGCTGACCGCGGTCAACAGCCACGGCAAGTCAACGACGCAAACGGTCACGATCCAGGTGCTGCCTCTGTCGCAGGCGCCACCGCCGTCGATCTGGGCCGCGTCGCCCACCCTGGGTTGGCGGCTCTCTGTCGGTCAGCCACTGTCGCTGATAGCGTATGCCACCGACGTGATTGAGGGACAAGTCCCTTCCGGCCGACTTCGCTGGGCTTCCGATGGTTTCACTCCAGCGTCCACCAGCAACAACGTCACTGCGACTGTAACCGGCCCGCCCGGCGTGCATGGCGTCGAAGTCCAAGCATCGACGAGTCGAGGGGTCACAGGCCGGCTCACATTCCCGGTGGCCGTAGTCGATCCCGCTTCGACGGCGCCTCCGCGAGTGGAGATCGTGTTTCCGGCGCGGGGGGCTATATTGTCCTACGGGCAGCAGATCACCATGCGCGCCCAAGGTTTCAGCGACTCCGATGGGGAGCTGTCCTGGTGGAGCGTCCGTTGGTTGGATGGGGCCGGCCGCGAGTTGGGGGCTGGACTTTCGCAAAGTTGGACGCCGATGGAGATCACGACCGGCTTGGTCCTGCGCGCCGTGGCTCACGATTCCGCGAATCGCACTTCCGAGGCCAGCCTCACAGTGTCGGTGCTCCCGCCGGTCCCCCAGGCCACCATCTGGAGTCCCGGCACGGGGAGCACCGTTCAAGCAGCGGACTCGGTTGCACTTCAAGGCGGCGGGTACGACGTGCTGGATGGTCAGCTCCCCGAGCCCGCACTCCGCTGGTCCTCCGACCGGGACGGCTACCTGGGAACCGGTTCGTATGTCGACATGCGAACGCTATCGGACGGAACGCATCGATTGACTCTGACTGTAACGAGCAGCCATGGAATGACCGCCGCCGCGACGTCGATCCTGACCGTTTCGCCCCGGCCTGCTCCCGTTGTGGAAATCCGCGCCCCTGCGGGCAACACTCGGCCGCTGGCCGGACGCTCCATGGTCTTCGAGGCGGTAGTCACGAACCTTTCGGCCCAGGACCCGCTCACGCAGACCTTCGTGTGGAACTCCGACCGGCAGGGCTCCCTGGGCGAGGGGGCTTCAGTTGTGACGAGCTTCGCCTCTCCTGGGGAGCAGGTCATCTCGGTGGTGGCGCGGAACAGCCGTTGGCAGAGCGGGATTGCGACACTGGCTCTACCTGTTTCCGGTCTGCTGCGCGTGGACCGTGTGCTTGCCGGCAATCCGCAGAGGGTTCTCACTTCGTGGGAGTCGGGCTGGACGACATCGCCGGCGCCTGCTCTCTGGACGGACCGCGGCCTGCGATTCGCGGTCTACAACGCCACGGGCCAGACACTTTCAGCAACACTCTCACACGCCACGACGGGTGAAGCGTTGGTGACTGGCTCCGAGGTCTTCGATCTGCAAGGGCAGTCCCTGGGAAGCTTCCCCGCGACGACCGGGCAGGGCCGTTTCCTGGCCTCCGCGACGCTGCCAGCGGAGCCGCGGGCGACGGTTCACATGGTCTGGTTCCGGGCTGGTGTGGATCCGGCAACGCAATCCGACTTGGCTGAGCTGGGGTACGAGCTTTCGACCGATCCTGGGAACCGGGCGGTAACAGGCGGTTTCTCTGTCGCCAGGACATGGATGGCCACGATTCAAGTGGCAATCCTGCAACCGCCTCCGGGGGCACAGTTTGCGCTCGGCGTCCCCGTTGCGGCGATCGGCACGGCGTCCGCCGCGGGCGAGGTACTCAGTTCGGAGTCGCTGCGCTGGACGGTCGACGGCACGATCTCGGCGGGCGTAGGTGCGTCAGTCGCGATCACCGCGCTGGGCACCGGTGCGCATCAACTCGAGCTGTCGGCAGTCGACCGCCAGGGAGGGCAGGCTTCCGCGCGGACGACCTTCTCAGTGGTGGACACTTCGCAACCGCCCGGGCCAAGCACGACTCCGCCGCAAGTCGTTTCTGCCTTGCAGGTTCAGATCACGACGCCCTCTGCAGGCTTCAACCGAATGCACTTTGGAGAGGTCGTGAACGGATTCTCGCAGCCGTCAAGCCGAGGCGACTCGCGCGCTGACGGTGGTGCCGGACTACGTCCCGAGCGTGAGCATCACGGCGCCGACATCCGGAACGACGGTTCCTCTGGGAGAGATCGTGACGTTGCAGGGCGACGCGGTCGATCCGGAGGAGGGGCCTCTTCCTCCCGCGAGCCTGGAGTGGCGCTCGAGCCTGCAGGGGGCATTGTCCACGGGCACAACAGTCCTGACCTCGGGCCTGCAACTGGGCGATCACGTCATTTCCTTGATCGGACGGAACTCGAGGGGCAGAGCGGGAAATGCGTCCATCACGGTTACCGTGGCAAGCACGCCGTGGGTGGGGGCCAGCATTGAATCCCCGCAGGATGAGACGGTTGTCGAGCATGGCACGACCGTTCATTTCATGGGCCGGGCCACGGACAAGAGCCTGGGTGCTATCGGCGGGTCGGCGTTGCTCTGGTCCTCTAGATTGGACGGCCCGCTGGGCACCGGTATGAGCGTCGTCACAACGACCCTCAGCGTCGGTCGCCATCAGATCGACTTGAGAGCCAACGGCTCCAGAGGATACTCGGCCGTGGCTACCCTGGCCATCACTGTGCAGCCTCGGGCATGTCCGTTCATCGAGCTACCTCGCGACGGAGACCTGTACCTCGACTCCGACCAGGTGATCCTTCAGGCCAAGGGAGGCAGTTTGGGCACGACGGCTGTGGCAGCGACTTGGGCCCTATCTTGGCAACTTGATGGGGCGAACCTGTTGAGCCGTGCTTCGGCGATTGTCACTTCGAGTCCCTTTGTCGGGAGCCATATCGCTCTTCTCAGCGCCGAATCTGGAGAGGGAACTGCGTGCACGTCAAGCGCGGCATTCTCCATCGTTAGTTCGTCGACGCCCCTGTTCTTGACGTCGGTCGAAAGGCTTGCGCCAGCCACCTCGTCAATGGCCAGGACAATCTGGCAGAGTAACGATTCAAGAGATCCCGATCCTGCCTTCCAGAGCGATCGGGCGATCCGATTCCACGTCGTGAACCGCTCGGGCCACCGGATCTCGACCCGATTCTCGAGTCCAACAACATCGCTAGGGTTTGTCGAGCGCTGCGAGCTGACCGATCCCCAGGGGCAGGCCACAGGGGAATGCACACCCGCGCCGTTAGGATTACTGGTGAGCGTCGAGGCGACGATCCCGGCGACAGTCACCAGCGCGACGGAGACGATTTGGCTCAAGCGGCGGAGCGCTTGGAGCGATTCTCTCATCGTGCGGGGGGCGATTTTCGAATTGCGAAGTCCTTTGGGCCACGAGCTGCGGCGATACGAGGGTTTCTCGGTCCTGGGCCGGGAACCCTCGACGCCAACGATTTCCATCGTCGCCCCAGTGGCGGGCATGAACTACTACCCCACTTTGGATTTGGCTAGACACACTCCAGTCGGAGAGCCGCATCCCGTCTTTGTTTTCGACCATCGACTCTTCCTTCGCGTGTTCTAGGATTTTGCTGTCGGCCTGCCTGCCGAATGGCTGGAGAACGGCATCAGTCTTGGGATCTTGGGGATCTGGAGTTTTGATAGAAGTTGCTCGGTCGCGTATGGGGTTGGAGTGGTGCCGAGGAGGTCGGGACCGAGCTGTGCGGAGTGGACGCGATCGAGCACCAGTCGCGCTTCTGCCCAGGTCATGGCCGAGCGTTTCTCAACCAGCCGGGTGAGTGTCAGAGCCAGTTGTGCCAGCCTCACGTGGGCGCGTATGCGTCGCGGGGCGTAGTGGCGCACAGGGCCGAGCTCGAACTCGTCCTTCATGCTTCGCCACGCCCGCTCGATCTGCTGGAGGTGCTTGTAGCCCAGCGCAAGTTCCTCGGCGCTCAAGTTCGGGTCGGAGGTCGTGATCAGGTACTTGCCATCCAGTCGTGCTTCGGCCTCCACGGCGCGCTTGGAGATCCGAAGACGGTTGCCGGAGAGTTCTCGGAGGTAGCGCTTGTAGGACTTGTGGGACATCAGTTCGTGCACGCGGTTGCGCCGTTCGCCGCGCTTCATTCTCTCCAACGCAGTCAATTCGGCTTTGAGACGCTCGAGGAGATCCTCTCGCTGCTTGAAGTCTCTCTTGGCTTCTTCCGGGTTGAAGCAGATCACGAAGCGACGGGCTCCCTCCACGCCCTTGGCTGGGTACCAGACTTCCTTGACCCGAAGGTTGTCCTTTACCTTGCGGTAGCGTCCCGGTCGTTCCAGCGCGGCGGTGGCTTCCTTCTCACCGCGGCGCATGGGAACACCCAGAACGTAACCGCCTCCTCCTCCCGTCAGGGTGCGCATGTTCTCGTCGCTGATCATCCCCCGATCACCCACCAGCACGAAGCGCCGAAGCTTCCAGGCATTCAGATCTAGCTTCACCTGTTCGATCGTCTTCACGTCGACCGTGTTGCCAGGGAAGACCCAGGAGCGAACCGGAATGCCGTCCTTCGTCACACCCATCGCGATCACCACCTGCGGGGCATCCGGCCGAGAGTCCTTCGAGTGGCCTCGCATGCGCAGTGGCTCCGGATCTCGTGGCGGTCGCTTCCACACGCGCCCTTCGTCCTCTTCCTCGATCTCCCAGTAGACCGACGTCGTGTCGTAGTAGAAGACGAGATCCAGCTCCGAGTTGAGCAGACCGACAGCTCTATCGAAGACTGCATACTGCACCTCTTCGTTGACTGCCTCCAGAGCATCCATCGCTTCGTAGAAGCGGCTCAACTTCAGATCCCGGGTGCCGCTCACATCAACCTTCTGGGCCAACCACTCCCGCCAGCACGCGCGCTTGGAGCCGGTCTCGGTTGCCAGATGTGCGACCATGGCGAAGACGGCACGTTCAAGCGCCTGAGGCTGGCGGGCACTGGAGAACTTCCGTTTCAAGAGTGAATCCAGCTCCAGCTCTTGCCAAAGGACCTGCAGCACGTAGACGGCTCCGAAGGCGTGAGTCGGGTACTCGGGCGCTCCGTCCTCGTCCAGGGCGATATCCTCAAGGCGCCTGGCCATGTCAGGATCGAGACGCTTCAGGATGTTCTGGGCAAGTGTCAGCAAGGAAGCCCGGGTCGAAGCCTACACGCGCCCGAACGAGTGAAGGATCTTCGGTCGGGGGCTCTTCGTCTCGGGATTCCAGACGCTCTCGACAAGCTGGAGATAGGCGACCTCGGAGCCGTCCTTGTTCTTCCGAGTGACCTCGCGTAAAAACATGTTCTAGCATAGAACATGGCGAACATGCCCCTGTCAACGTCTTTTGTCGGAAAAGTGCCGCTGGTCGTGTGTCTAGGTTTCTCGGACGAAAAACGCTGCAACCCGAATGCACGACATGGTTCTCGGCGTTTTGGAGCTCTAGCCAAATCCAAAGTGGGGTGAACACGCCGCCAGGTTTCAATCCTTGTTCTGCTGGATCGAGGGATGAGGTCAGGCAGCGCGGGGACCGCGTCTCGGCAGTTTTCCGCGGTTTCAATCCTTGTTCTGCTGGATCGAGGGATGAGGTCCTTCGCCTATCTCATTTCCTGTTCTAGCTACGGCTAGTTTCAATCCTTGTTCTGCTGGATCGAGGGATGAGGTCTCGATCCGACTGCGTCGGGCACGCCAGCCAGCGCAGAGTTTCAATCCTTGTTCTGCTGGATCGAGGGATGAGGTCGTGGCGGCGGCTTTCGCTGCCGTGCCCTTGCACGTGGTTTCAATCCTTGTTCTGCTGGATCGAGGGATGAGGTCGCCACATGCATCTCGGTCACTAACGCTCCGATCTAGTTTCAATCCTTGTTCTGCTGGATCGAGGGATGAGGTCATCGCGTTCTACCCTTTAGCACAGAGGCCGACTCTGTTTCAATCCTTGTTCTGCTGGATCGAGGGATGAGGTCGCTCCAGAATCTCGACGGCTTCGGCGCGGACGTTGTTT
>JACQFU010000130.1 GCA_016199905.1 Candidatus Wallbacteria bacterium | reverse complement strand
CTGCAACACGCCCAGGCTCACGTTCGGAATGACGCCGGCTTCCCTCAGGATTGTGCTGACGACCTGGGCGCAGCCCTTGCGGCCGCCGTTGGTCGCGGCAGCGTACGGGAAATCGGCGCCGACGTAGTTGTTCGCCACCTGGACGATGTGGTCGCCCTGGGCCGAGCCGCCGGCCGTCGCGGACGGAGCGCGCGGACCGATGGCGCCCGTGACGTCGTTCGTATCGCCCTTTGCCAGCGTGCCGCCATCGGGGGCGGCCGGGTTTCCGCCCGGGTTGAAGCCGGGGTTGGCGCCGACAGGGCGGTTGGCCGTGCCGGTCGGAGCGGCGGGACCGCCAGCCGGAACGCCGGCGTCGATCTTGACGGATATCTGTCCATTGCCGTTTGCCTGGACACCGATGCCGCAGCCCGATACGGTCCAGCAGGCAAAAGCAAAGAGCCACAGAAACGCGGTCCTTCGTGCAGTCATCGTCACAGAGTCCTCCTCAGAGTCGCCGGTCCCATGGCGTAGACGACGGCGAGGCGGCAAAGGATAGATGGATTGTCGAGCGACGGTCTCAGCGTCCCAGTCCCGGAACTCCGGCCTCGATGACGTGCCGGTCGAACAGTCGCAGGCGCACGGCCAGGGCCACGTCGACGACGGCGACGGCCGCGAGCACGGCCAGAGCCGTGGCGTTGCCGGCGTTCACCAGCAGAAACGAGACCAGGCAGGTCACCAGGGTGGCAAACGACAGCAGGTTGGCGGCATGCGGCGGCGAGTTGCCCATCGCCAGCAGGCGGTGGTGCAGGTGACCGCGATCGGCCTGGAAGACGTTGGCTCCAAGGGCTAGCCGGCGGACGATGGCGTACAGAGCGTCGCTGAGCGGCACCGTCAGCAGAAGAAACGGAATCATCCGCGTGGGCAGCGAAGCGTCGGCGCGATGACACGTCAGCAGTGTGAAGTTGGCCAGCAGGAACCCCAGGAACGTGCTTCCCGTGTCGCCAAGGAAGATGGTGGCCGGGTAGCGGTTGTACCAGGCAAAGCCAGCCAGTCCCCCGACGAGCGCTCCGAGGATGGGCCCCATCTGCGGAGCCCCGAAGAGCTGGGCAAGCAGCACGAGCGAAATCGTCACCGACATCGCAATCCCGGTGGCCAATCCGTCCAGGCCGTCCATGAAATTGATCGCATTCGTGACGCCTACGATCCAGAGGATGGTAAGGGCGTAGCTGGCGAAACCCAGAAACGTGCCCGGGAGCGCGACGCCGAAGAATGCGGCCAGGCTGCCCAGCAGATCGAAACGTACGCCGAAGAAGTACGCCAGGTGCGCGGCCGCGATCTGGACCGGGAACTTCACTCGCACCGGCGCGTCCCCTATGTCGTCGTAGATTCCGAGCAGCACGAGCGACAGCGAGCCCATGAAGATGCCCGCGATTACAGGCGGCATCTGGCCCCTGTGGGCGAAGCCGAATAGCAGGACGCCCGTCCAGAATCCGGCATAAACGGCAATGCCGCCGAGCCGTGGCATGGCGCGCCGATGGACCTTGCGCGGATCGGGATGGTCGACCGCCCCGATGGCCACTGCCCAGCGCCGCATCACAGGCGTCAGGACCGCCGCGACCAGCAAGGCGGCCAGGAAGGGCAGATAGTCTTCCATCGGGCTGCGGGCTTCACTGGGCGCGGTCGAAGTGCAGGTGGTGGATCATCCCCACGTGTGACGGCGGCCAGTAGACGAGGAGCCCTTTTCCCATCAGGCCGCGCCGTCTGAGCGGGTTCCGCCAGAAGCGACTGTCGGCGCTGTTGTTGCGGTTGTCGCCCATCGCCCAGAGCTGGTCGGGGGGCAGCTCGATGAGCCGGTCCTCGAGCTGGCCGACCTCACCGAAGAGATCGCGCTCCATCTCCGCCATCGCCTCCGTGTCCTCGTGGCCGAACCGGAAGTACACGTCGAAGTCCTTGGCGGCCGGAGCCAGCGAAATGTCGCCGCGCGGGTGGACGACGACCTCCAGCTTTTTCCGGTCGTAGCAGTAGCTGCCGCGCTCGGCGTCCACCTGCTGGGCAGTCTCCAATCGCTTCAACACTTTGTCGGCCTGTTCCACGGAATCGACGTCCAGATCCGGGATGCGTTCAAATCGAGGATTCAGGCTGACGACGTAGCTGGAGCTGCATCCCTTGGCCAGAGGCCAGGCCGGCAACTGCCTGAGGTCGTAACCGATCTCGGGCTGGTTGCCTTGCCAGGACGTGTCCAGCAGCCGCTTCTTGAAGACGGTGTACTTCTCCTTCATCTTGCGGCCGTTTCGGGTCACGACGCCTCCATGGACCTCGAGCTTGTCGCCGCCCCTGGCGATGCAGCGCTTGATGAAGTCCTTGCTGACGTCGTCGGGATACTCGAAGACGATGATCTCGCCGGGGTCCGGGTTCGTAACGCGAAAGGTCAGCTTCTCGACCATGATGTAATCGCCCGGGAAGAGCGTGTTCTTCATCGAGCCCGTAGGGATGAAGAAGGTCTGCACCACGAAGGTCTGGATCACCAGGAGAATGACGAAGGCCTTGAGGATACTCTCCACCCAGTCGCGCGCCGCCGACTTGTAGTAGAGGCTGAACTCCAGCCCGAAGGGATCGACGCGGAAGATGTTGCGGCCGCGCAGCAGACCGGCGCGGAAGGCGGCGCGGTTCTTGACCTGGACAAGGGGAATCTCGACGATGGCGTGCCCCGAGTAGAGCTGCTGCATCGTGAAGCCCTCGACACCGGGCGCTTCGAAGACGACGTCGCCTTCGCCGACGATGAAGTTGTTGTTCGCCAGCTGCTGGAAGGAATACGGATCGCCGCCGACGGAGATTTTCAGTTTTTCGAAGAAATCACCCATGAGGCATTTCCGGAAGGTCCCGGGAGATCTGGCGTTCCAGGTCGAAAACCAGCCACGTCTCGGCCAGGATCAGCAATACCACGAACGAAAGCAACAAGTCCTGCACGCTGAACGGGAGGCGTCCCGTCCAGACAGCGCCTGAGGCGCTCGAACCCAGGCGCGCTCGCGGGAGCTGGCGCATGAGCTCGGGAACCGTCGGGAACTCCAAGGTCGACTCGGACTCGGGCCATCGGACGACGAACCACTGGCTCGAGCGCTGACCGGCAGACACACGTTCGAACCGATAGAGGCCCGGCTCAGCCGTTTCGGCGAAGTTGACGACCAGTTGCTTGCCGCGCCTCTCGGGCGTCAGCGCATGGACCTTGTTGCCGGGGGCGACGATCTGGAATTGCCCGCCAAACTCCTCGACGGGAAGGTTGAAGCTGACCTCGTCGCCGGCCGTGTAGGTGGCCAGGCGTTCCGGCGACCACGTGAGGAGCCTCGAAAGGAAGATGTGGAAAATCGGGTGCAGCGGCAGATCGGCACCCTCGAGCGTGGCGCCGGCGTTGATGACGGTGCACCAGCCGCGGTCGCAGGCCCCGCTGTAGAGAGCGGGCGTCCCATCGTCGAAGGCGACCAGCACGCACTCCCGGCGAAACGACGCCGCCGGTTCCAACAGGAATCGGGCGGACGAGGCGATGGCCTCCCAGTAGCGCGACTCGACCAGCCCGCCGGGGGCCCGGGCGGAGGTCGCGCGCCAGGGCGCGGCCGCTTCGACTTTGCGGCCGACCCGCAGCAGGCCGAGGGCTTCGAACCAGTTGCGATTCGAGGCACCGGAGTCGAGCTCGTCGGGCGGAAGGAAGGTGAGAACGTTGCCGCCGCGGCGGACGTGCTCGGCGACGGCGCGGCCCTGCGAGGTGCTGAGCAGGTCCGGCCGCAGAAGCACCACGAGCGAAGTGCCCTCGAGTTTTTCCGGGGCCTCCGTAACGTCGAGAGAGGCGCCGGCGAACGCCCTGCGCAAGAAGAAGAGCGGATCGCGGGCACCCTCGGCCGGAGGCAGCGCCCGCCCCGTAACGATGGCGACGCGGCGTTGGGCGAGGACCTCGACGACGGTGTGGGCGCGGTCGTCTCCGGGGAGAGCGTCGGGTTCTGCCGACACGCTGACCGGAAAGACGCCGGGCTTTTCGAAGCGCGCCGTGAAGACCACCTGGGCCGGCCCCAGGCCTGCGGGGAAGAAGCGAGTGTCGGCGGGCTTGTCGGCGACCGAAAGGGTCAAGCGAGTCTGAGACGGGACGCCGTAGCGGCCAACGGAGAGCCGGAACGTTGCGGCCTCGCCGGCCACCAACTTGTCGGCGTCGACGGTGATGGGGCCTGCGGCCCGGTTCCCAACGTTGTCCGCCCGGAAGGGAAACAGCAGCACCTCGCAGTCGAGGCGGGCCAGTTGACCCACGGGAAAACGAACGAAGTCGCTCAGCACGGCCAGCTGCCTCTCGGAGCCGGGCCGTTCCTCAAAGGCTGCGCGCGCCAGACGTTCGCCGCCCTCCACGTCGACCGCTGCCGCCGAGGGCGCCGGGACGCCGTCGGCGCCGAAGTCCTCGGGGCGACCGCGGAAGGTGACCCGGGCGCGCGGGGAAAGAGCGATCACGGTCAGCGCCTCTCGCGGAGAGAGGCCGGCGGCCAAGCTCCTCAATGCATCCACCGCCGCCTGTTGCATCGTTCGCCCCTCGCGCGCCTTCAGCCCCATCGAACCGCTGTTGTCGAAGAGCGCCACCACCTGACGGGGGCCGCCGTTCAAGAACTGCAGCGACTGGGATGTGAAGAAGGGCTGCGCGAACAGCAGCGTGAGCCCGCTCGCCAGGGCAATCCTCGCCAGCAAGAGCAGGAGCTGGCTCACGCGAATCCTCAGCGAGTGCTTCTTATGCAGCAGCTTCAGGAAGTCGAGCGTGCTGAAGCGCACCTGTTTGACGCGCCGGTGACGCAGCAGATGCACCAGCAGCGGAATGCCCGCGACGAGCAAGCCGAGCAAGAAACTGGAGTGCAGGAAGTGGATGGGGAGCTCCTAGATTCGCCGGCGGGCGCGCATCGCGAGAAAGCGAGCCAGGTTCGTCTCGAAAGGTTGGTCGGTGCGGAAGAGGGCGTAGTCGATGTGGCGGTAGCGGCACTCCTGCGACAGCCGCAGGATGTAGCGCTGCATCGCGCTCTTGTACTTTTCGCGGATGATGCGGGGATCGATCCACAGACTGCTCTCGGTTTCCATGTCGATGAAGTTCGTGTAGTCCTCGAACGGAAAGTCGAGCTCCTGGGGCGTCAGGATGTGCAGCAGGATCAACTCGTGCTTGAGGAACTTCAGGAACTTGAGCCCCTGCATGATCCGGTCGTACTCGTCGAAGAAATCCGAGAGCACGATGACCAGGGCCCGGCGCTTGATATGACCGCTGAACTCCTGGAAGATTCGAAAGAAGTCGGTTCGCTCGCCTGCGTCATTTCGATCGATTGCGCCCAGGATGCGTTCCAGGTGGGAGGGATGGCTGCGCGGAGGCACCGTCTGGCGGATGTGGTCGCTGTAGCTGACCAGGCCGACCGAATCGCCCTGATGCAGCGTCAGGTACGCCAGCGCGGCCGCCAGGTAGCGCGCGTACATCAGCTTCGTGAGCCCGGTGGGCGACTCCTCCGGGTAGGCCATCGAGTTGGAGCAGTCGAGCAGCAGGTGGGCCCTCAGCGACGTGTTCTCCTCGTACTGCTTGACGTAGTACCGATCGCTCTTGGCGTAGAGCTTCCAGTCGATGTGCCTCAACTCGTCGCCGGGGAAGTACTGGCGGTGCTCGGCGAACTCGACGTTGAAACCGTGAAACCGGCTCTTGTGCTCGCCCTGCAGCGTGCCTTCCACCACCATCCTCGCCACCAGATCGAGGCGGCCGATCTGGGCGATGACGGAGGGACTCAG
>JACQFU010000118.1 GCA_016199905.1 Candidatus Wallbacteria bacterium | reverse complement strand
GCTGCTGCTTGGCCGCATTGGCACGTGGATCGCAGGCACGGATGCCCTTGGCGGCGGTGACATCAAGCTCGCGGGGTTCATCGGGGCGTTTCTAGGGTGGCGGTACGTCTTGATATCGCTGTTCTACTCGGCGCTGGTGGGCGCCGTGGCAGGCGCTGCAGTGCTCTGGGCCGGGCGCGGCCAGAAGGAGCACGGCTTCACCAAGTTCGCGTTTGGCCCATACATCTGTCTGGGGACATTGCTGGTGATGTACTTCGGCGCCGAGACGATGTTCTATTCCTACATGGGGTTCAACAACTGGGTGACGACGAAGATCGCGCTATGGCTGTTCCCCTCGGCATTCTGAGCTCCGCCGGAGCACGCCGCTCGCGACGGCGTCCGCCCGGCCTGGGGTTCAGCCTGGTCGAGATCCTCGTGACAATGTCGATCATGCTGGTGCTTGCAGCCACGACCCAGATTTACTATGGTGCCGTCCTGCCGGAGCAGAGGATCGGGCGGGCGAAAACGGATATCCAGCAGTACAAGAAAGCCGTGGGCTATCTGAGGAACAGCTACAAGGCGGGGCCGCTCTCGAGCGACGTCTTTCGCTACGAGGAGGACGGCCCTCCGTGGAGCGCGGCGCTCACGGCGTATCGGACCGTAGACGCGCCGGGAGCCGATCCCGGCCTGGAGAAGCTGCTGAAGTTCAACATCGTGCCGAACCTGGTGCTGGACCCGTGGGGAGGGGATTACCACATCGACGTGCAGAGGGGCTGGATCTACTCCTACGGCCCTGACGGGGTGCCGCACGTGGGCGACAATCTGGGCGACGACATCGTGGATGCCTACCAGCCCGAGTTCAAGCCGGTTCGAGCCCGGCTGACCCAGAAGGACCTCTACCTGGAGGTGGAATTCAGTCGGGAGTTAAGCCGCACGGTGGTCGACTCCAGGAACCAGCCCGTGTTCCAGATGAGCAAGGGGAACTTTGTCGTCGCGACCCAGACGATATCCGGGGATCTGGCAGCTCTGCAGAGCCGGCGAGGCGAGAACGTGGCGACTGCCGTGGTCGATCTGGCCTCTCCCTTTACGGTCAGACTGCGGCTGGTCAAACCTGTCGCGTTGCAGCTTGGAGTGATGCGAGACTCCGGCGACGGAAACTTCAGACACCCGTTGCGCAGCGCTGACGGCGCGCTGCTATCCACTGACAAGGTATTGCTGACGACGGGGCCGGCGAGCGCGGGCTTCTATCTGCCGCCGCCGAGCTGATTTGGCCGGGAGTTGCAATGCCAGGCCCCTCGGCGGTTTACGATGTGATCGTCATCGGCGCCGGTCATGCGGGCTGCGAGGCCGCCCTGGTAGCGGCGCGTTCGGGGCTATCGACCTGCATGCTGACGCTGAAGGCCGAGAGTATTGCGCACATGCCGTGCAACCCCTCCATTGGAGGGCCTGGCAAGGGCCATCTGGTGAGGGAAATCGACGCTTTGGGCGGCGAGATGGGCCGGAATACGGACCGCACGTATCTACAGGTCCGGTACCTCAACACGGGGAAGGGCCCGTCTGCGCGAGCCTTGCGCGCGCAGAGCGACAAAACGCAGTACAAGCGCGCGATGCGCGAAACCGTGTCGGCGACCGCCGGCTTGGAAGTGGTGGAGGACGTCGCCGTGGAGATCCTGGTGGAGCAGGGTCGCGTTCGTGGAGTGCGGACTCTCGGTCGAGGAGAGCTGGCGTGCCGATCGTTGGTCGTGACGTCGGGCACTTTCCTCAATGGGCTGATTCACATCGGCGAGAGGAGCTTTCCCGCTGGCCGGCAAGGAGAGCTTCCCGCCGTGGACCTTTCGGACTCGATGCGTCATTTGGGTATTGCGATGCGCCGGCTCAAGACGGGGACCCCGCCGCGGGTCCACAGGGAAGGCATCGACTATGGCCGGATGGAGCCGCAGTTGGGTGTCGAGCCCCAGCCGAAGTTCAGCTACCTCTCCGCGGCCGAGGACAGGCAGCAGTACCCCTGCTACTTGACTCGAACGACCCGCGAGACCCACCGGCTGATCCGGGAGAATATGGCCCGCTCGCCGCTCTACTCCGGCGCTATCAAGGGCATAGGTCCGCGCTACTGCCCCAGCGTGGAAGACAAGGTGGTGAAGTTTCCGGACAAAGAGAGCCATCCGATCTACATCGAGCCGGAGGCCCTCGATACCGTCGAGATGTACGTTCAGGGCTTCTCGACATGCATGCCCGAGGAAGTGCAGCTGGCGATGCTGCGGAGCCTGCCCGGGCTGGAAAACGCCGTGATGCTCCGGCCCGGCTACGCTGTCGAGTACGACGCCGTTGACCCCACTCAGCTCTGGCCGACCCTGGAGTGCCGGAAGACTTTGGGGCTCTTCTTCGCCGGGCAAGTGAATGGCACTTCGGGCTATGAGGAGGCCGCCGGCCAGGGAATCCTCGCCGGGATGAACGCTGCCCGCAGACTGATGGATTTGACGCCATTGGTCCTCGGCCGCGACGAGGCCTACATTGGCGTGATGGTCGACGATCTCACGGGCAAGGGCGCCTCCGAACCCTACAGAATTTTCACCTCTCGGTCCGAGTACCGGCTGCTGCTCCGACATGACAACGCCGATCGGCGTCTGACGCGCCGCGTGCTCGACATGCCCCACGTCACCCGGGAGCGTCGCCGCCGCATCGAGGACAAGCTCGCACGGATCGAGCGCGAACTGGCTCGATTGCGCAACGTCGCCTTGGCTCCCTCCAACGGCGTCGACGAAGCGCTCCGGCGCCTCGGCAGCGCTCCGCTTTCGGGCCGCCGACCGGCCGCGGAGCTTCTGCGGCGGCCGGAACTCGACTACTCCCACCTCGAGATGCTAGGCTATCCCGTCGATCCGGATCTGCCGATGGAAATTTCTGAAGAGGTCACTCTCGAGGTGAAGTACGAGGGTTACATTCGCAAGCAGCAACGTCACTTGGAGGATTTCCGTCGACTGGAGGAGCTGCGTCTGCCGCAGGACATGGACTATGGGGAGTTACCTGCCATGAGCCGAGAGGCGAGGATGCGTCTCGAGGAGCTGCGACCGACTTCGGTCGGCCAGGCGTCCCGGATTGCCGGAGTCCGGATGTCCGACGTTTCGCTCTTGATAGGGTGGGCCAAGCGCCTTCAGTTGCAGGACCAGGACGAAGACGAGGCACCCACTTCATGACGGCTAGCCCCGAGGATCTCAAAGCCAGGATCTGCGATTTCGCGACTCTGGTGAAGGAAGGCTCCTTCGGCGGTCGAGCCTTCGTCGAGGCCTTTGCGAATGCGGGTGTCGTCGAAGACGCCGAGCAGAGCTACTTCCCGGAGTTTCTGGACGACTTCAGGACCGAAACCTCCAGCATCCTGGAGAAGATTCGCGCCACGGTTCACACGCTGGTCGCGGGCACGCCGGTGGAGTCGGCACAGATCGCCGAGGCGTTCCGGTTCTGTCACATGCTCAAGGGCTCGGCGGCCACGATGGGGTTCAACCGGCTCTCCTACCTGGCTCACGGCCTTGAAAGGGCGTTCGAGGAGCTGAAGGAAAATCGGCTTCCCACGACTCCCGACCTCGTCCAGATGTTCCAGCAAGCGTTCTCGCTGGTCGAGGAAGTCATCCTGGGGATCGCGAACGCGAAGTGACGCCGTCGCCCGGCATGGCGGAGCCTGCTAGCCGGCAGCTCGAGTTGCGTGAGTTGCTGGGAGCGATCTTCGCGCCGTTTGCGGCTGAAAACGGAGTCGCGCTCGGCGCCGGGATGCTCGAGGCGTTGGCGGCCTACGGAGCGTTCCTGCTCGACGAGAACACGCGCATGAACCTGACTGCCGCGCGGGATGCCGCCGAGCTGGTTCGTCGCCACCTGTGCGACGCGGTACCGTTTGCCTCCGGAGTCGCGCCGCGGGCTGCGGCGCGACTGGCCGACGTCGGATCCGGGGCAGGCCTTCCGGGCATACCGCTGGCGGTGCTGCAGCCTGACGTCGAGGTGACTCTTGTGGAGAGCGTCGGCAAGAAGGCGGCGTTCCTGTCGAGGGTCCAGGAGCATCTGAAGCTGCAGAACGTGCGCGTGGTGTGTGTGCGGGCAGAGGAGTTGGGCCGGCATGCCTCTTTTCGAGGGCGATACGATGTCGTGACGCTGCGGGCTTGCGCCGAGCTGCGAGTGGCGCTGGAGTTTGCTCTTCCCCTGGTGCGCCAGGGTGGCCTGCTCCTGGCTCCCAAGGGGCCGGCGGCGGGCGGCGAGATCGACGCTGCAAGGACGGCCCTGAGGCTTCTGGGAGGTACCCTTGCGGAGGTCACCGAATATCGACTACCGCAAGCTGCCGTGGCCTTCCACATGATCCATGTGGAAAAATCCGGCCCGACCCCCGCCCTCTATCCGCGGCCGGCAGCGCAGATCTCACGGCGACCACTCTGAGTCGTCGTTCCAGCCGCCTCGACTCGAACAAGCCCGGGCCAGATGGCCCCGCTTTTGCCAGAGACCGCGGGTTTCCACTGGGGATTATGTGGATAACCCAGTGGATAACCGAACAGTATTGGATCGTGGCGTGTGGATAATTTCCGGGCGTTTGCCGATGATCATGGCCTGCCCGCAGCGAGCCGAGCCTGCGACGAATCCAGGGGGGGCCGTCCGGGGTTGATGGGGAACAGCGACGGCCGACACCCTTGCGCGAGTTTGATTCACCCTGTGCTCTCTGCTAGGATGCTCGGGTTCGGAGAGGCACGGAAGCGAGCGGCGCCATGAGCTTCAAGCACACCGAGGAATTGTTCGGAAAAGTCTACCCGGATGGAACGATCGTCTTCCGCGAAAATGACCGCGGCGAGGAGATGTTCATCATCCAAGACGGGGAAGTGGAGATCTCTTCCACGAGCAAGGGCGAGAAGACGATCTACGGCATGCTGAAGAAGGGCAACTTCTTCGGCGAGATGGCGCTCTTCGACGACCAGCCGCGGTCCGCGACGGCGACTGTCCGGGGCTCGGCCCGGCTGATGGTGTTGCACCGGGACACCGTACGGGACCGGCTCAGGACCGATCCGCACATCGGGCTCAGCCTGCTGCGGAGCATGTGCGAGCGCATTCGCTCCTTGCATCAGAGTCTCGAAGACCTCATTGCCAGGGGCAGCCTACAGCCCCGAGAGCTGGACGCCGTTCTTCGCGCCCACCTCTCCCATTGATCCCTCCGGTATCGAGGTTTCCCTACCAGTGGCCGAGCCCAAGCCGAAGATACTGGTCGTCGACGACGAGGAGAACATCCTCGAAGTGCTTCAGTTGCTGCTGGAACGGGGAGGCTACGAGGTCTGGACTGCCTTGTCCCCGCTGTCGGCGCTGGAGCTGCTGCGGACCCAGAAACCGGACCTGATCATCTCGGACGTGAACATGCCCGGAATGGACGGATACGCGTTCTTCCGCGAGGTGCAGACCCGCCCGGGAGTCACGACGACTCCTTTCCTGTTCCTGACTGCCCGGGGAGGCAAGGAGGACATGCTCGCAGGCAAAGAACTGGGCGCCGACGACTACCTGGTCAAGCCCCTGACCGGCGAAGAGCTGCTGGCGTCGGTGCGCGGCAAGCTTCGGCGAGTTGCGGCCCGAACAGCCGAGCAGCGCGAGCAGGTGGACGGCTTGAAACGCGAGATCCTCAATGTGCTCTCGCATGAGTTCGTGACGCCGCTGGTGAGCATCAAAGGGACAACCGACCTGCTGCTGTCCGAAGATGTCAAGTTCGAGCCCGATGAGCTGAAGAACTTCCTGTCGTCGATCCGCAAAGGCGGAGACCGGTTGGGGCGGCTGGTGGAGGACTTCATCATGTCGGCGAAGGTCCAAGCCGGCAGCGTGAAGGAAGAGGCGGAGCTGCTGAAACTGCCGACCGACCTTCGCTCGCTGGTGACGGCAGCGGCCGATCGGTTCCGGAGCGACGCGGCCAGCAAGCAGATCGAGATCCGGGCCGACGTGCCGATCGCGCCTGTCGAGATCGACGTCTTCGACGAGCACATCAAGGGAATCCTGGAGCGGCTGCTTGACAACGCCGTCAAGTACTCGAAGGATGGTTCGAGTCCGATCGACATGACCCTCTCGGTAGCCGGGGGGCAGGCCCGGGTCGCCATCACGGACCGGGGCATCGGCATTCCGGCCGACCAGATGGCCGGTATCTTCAAGCCGTTTCATCAGGTGGACCGCAAGTCGATGGAGCAGCAGGGGCCCGGACTGGGCCTTTCGCTGGCCCGGGGCCTGGCCGAGGCCAACCGGGGAGAGCTGGCAGGGACGAGCCAGCCGGGCCAGGGGAGCACCTTCGTGCTGACGATTCCACTCAAGGGGGGCACGAGGCTGTATCCCCTCACGGAGGAGCGCTCCAAGCCCGCGTTCCCGCTGGGCGGCAAGTACCGACTCATCGACATCCCCATCAGCAACTGCATCAACAGCCAGATCCGCCGGATCTTCGTGCTGACCCAATTCAACTCGGCCTCGCTCAACCGCCACGTCAACCTGTCCTACAAGTTCGACAGCTTCTCGCGGGGGTTCGTCGAAGTGCTGGCTGCCGAGCAGACCGAGGAAAACGCCGACTGGTTCCAGGGGACCGCTGACGCGGTGCGTCACAACCTACGCCACTTCGTGCGCTGGTCGCCGCGCCACTTCTTGATCCTCTCCGGCGATCAGCTCTACAAGATGGACTTCCGCGCGCTGCTCAGCTATCACATCGAGAAGGGGGCCCACGCCACCATCGCGGCCGTCCAAGCCACGCGCGAACAGGCGAAGGGTTTCGGAATCATGGAGATCGCGCCGGGCGGCCGCATCTGCAGCTTCGTCGAGAAGCCCAAGGACGACGCCACTCTGGACCGCTTGAAGATCGTCGGCGAAAAGGCCGCTTCCATCGGGATGAACCCGGACAAGGAATGCTATCTGGCCTCGATGGGAATCTATGTCTTCGACCGCGACGTGATGTTCCACGTGCTGCAGAGCCGGCAGGCTCAGGACTTCGGCCGCCACGTCATTCCCGAGTCGATCGAGAACTTCAAGATCTTCGCCTACTCCTTCGACGGCTACTGGGAGGACATCGGAACGATCCGCAGCTTCTTCGAAGCCAACTTGATGATGACCAACAAGTATCCTCCGTTCGACATCTACGAGTCCGACAGCCCCATCTTCACCAACGCGCGCTACTTGCCGAGCAGCAAGTTCTACTCTTCGGTCATCAAGCGCGCGCTCATTTCAGAAGGGTGCATTCTGGAAGATGCCGAGGTGACGGACTCCGTCATCGGATTGCGGAGCATCGTGGGCAGCGGCGCCAAGCTCACCCGCACGGTGATGATGGGCTCCGACTTCTACGAGACGCCCGAGGATCTGACGCAGAACATGTCTCGCGACGTTCCGCATCTGGGCGTCGGGGCCGGTGCGCAGATCCAGGAGGCCATCATCGACAAGAATGCGCGGATCGGGGCCGGCGCCAAGATCCTCAATACGCAGAAGCTGCAGCACGCCGACGGTCCGGGCTGGTCCATCCGCGACGGCATCGTCATCATCAAGAAGGGCGCCATCATCAAGGAAGGCACGGTCATCTAGTCTGTTGGCGGCCGAGCCCCAGGCCCATCTCTCAGGCCTGATCGGGGGGCGCTCCTCCAGTGCCTCGGCCCTGTCCACGGCCACGCCGGCGGCGGCGGTGCAGACGGCGCTGCTGGGACGCTTCGACGGCTGGTGAGGGGTGGGTTCCGTGGGCCCCAGGGGGCCGGCGTCCGGGGCGAAAGCCCCGCGCCCGTCCACTGGGCTGGCCGGCCCGCGAGACCTGCTCGGGTGACGCCGCTCCTTCTTCGGTCTGGACCGTTTCGCGGTCCGGACCGTCGCTTCGCTCCCGTGGCATGGACGCCTGCCCTTCTTGCGCGGCCACGGTGACGGGCTGGCCATCGGCGGGTGCCCCCAATGTGCCGGAGGTCATCTGGAGCAGAGGCAGCCGTGGTTGATCGTCGGGCTCCGGACCCGCGGTGGCGAGAACGCCGACGGCGGGTCCGCTGTGCCCGCCCAGCCTGGGCGCAAGATCCGCCGGTGCCGCGGCGGCTGGCGCCGCAGCATGCTGCGAATCTGCCACGTCGGCCGGCGGTGTCGCCGGACGTGGGAAGAGCTGTGCCTGCGCGGGATCGGACTCGACTTCGGCCGTTCCGGACGGCGACGATAGCGACTCCGGCGCTCCCGGGGCGAATGAAGGCTGCATTCCCGGTCCGCGCCCTCCGCGCCCGCGGCGCCGGCGACGCCGGCGACCCGAGCGTTCGAAGGCCGTCGTGCTGGCCTCGCCTGCGGGCTCCGTGGGCGGCTTGTGGTCGGCCGGTACGGGACTGCCGGAGGGATGGAAGGCCGAGATCACGGTCACGGACTCCGGACCATCGTTGGCTGGCGGACCGTCGATGCGGGGCGGTTGTCCCGCATCGCGAGCCGGACCGGACGCGGCCGCATCTCCAGGCGCTACGCCGGCGAAGCGTTCCGAGGGGCCTCGCGGGGGGCCGCCCTGGCGTCCCGGCTGGCTGTGACGGAAGGGCTGTTGTCCACGCTGCCCGGGGTGCTGACCCTGAGGGGGCCGCTGGTCCCGTTGCCCGCGATCGCGGTCTTGCCAGCGGTCCTGGCGGTCCCGATGGCGGTCCTGTCGGTCACGGTTCGGGTCTCGGTGCTGCGCGTTGCCTTCCTGCCCGGTACGCACCGGCACTCGCCTGGGAGAGCCGGGCAACGCGGGCCGCTGCCCTGGGGCCATTTGAGGCCGTGGAGCCGGCCGGTCGGCCCCGTCGTTGTGCGAGCCGGAGGGTCTTCGTTCCGGTACTTGAGTTTGATGTGGGACCTGCGGGGGCGCGGCGCTCTCCTGTTCGGCGACGTTGGGGTCGAAGTCCGGCTGGTCGGAGTTGTCGGGGAGGTCGATCTCGGACAGGGCGCGGTCGTGGCCCGTGGTCGCGTCCTTCTGCATGTCGGCCAGAATCGCCGAGTCGCGAACGGCGGCCGGCCTGTGGGAGGCGGCCGCCGCCTCGTCGGGAATCCGAGTGAAAAGTTCCACGCACTCCGGGCTGAAGACTTGCTCGTCGAAACCGGTCTTGAGGGAGAAGTCGAGGCGGACGCTGCACTCCCTCTCGATGCGAGCCAGCTCGTCGCGTTTCTTGTTGAGCAGATACGTGTAGACGTCGATCGGCAGGTGTCCCCTCACCATATAGAGGTTTCCGTCTGCGGCGGCGCTCTGGACCTTCCTCAGGAGGATCAGGGCCTTTGCCTCGGTGGACTTGACCATCCCAATCCCGTTGCATCCAGGACACAAGAGATAATTTCTGTCCATGATGGCCGGCTTCAGCCGCTGCCGGGACAGCTCCACGAGGCCCAAGCTGGAAATCTTGCCGACGTGGATGCGAGCCTTGTCGATCTTCAGCGCGTTCTTCAGCCAGCGCTCGACCTGGCGCTTGTGCTTGCTGTCCTTCATGTCGATGAAGTCGATCACAATGATGCCGCCCAGGTCGCGCAGTCGAAGCTGCCGCGCCACTTCCTCGGCGGCCTCCATGTTCGTCCGCAGCGCAGTTTCCTCGGCGGTGCGCTCTTGGGTCGACTTGGCGCTGTTCACGTCGATGGCCACCAGGGCCTCGGTGGGGTCGATGATGATCGAGCCGCCCGAGTGCAAGCGGACCTGATGCAGGTAGATGGTGTCGATCTGGTCCTCGATCTTGAACTGGGAGAAGAGCGGCTTTTTCTCCTCGAAGAGCTGCAAGATCCGCTGGTGTCTCGGCAGAAAGGTCTTCATGAACTCGAGAGCCCGGTCGAAGACCTCCTTGTTGTCCACGATGATCTCGTGGATGTCGTTGCTGAAGTGGTCGCGGATCGCGCGCGTGACGATGTCGCGCTCCTGGTAGATGAGCGCCGGGGCCCTGCAGTGCGCCGTGGCCTCCTCGATTGCAGTCCAGAGCCGGCGCAGGTAGTTGAAGTCCTTCACCAGCTCGGCCTTGGTCTTGTCGATACCGGCGGTGCGGACTATGACGCCGAT
>JACQFU010000117.1 GCA_016199905.1 Candidatus Wallbacteria bacterium | reverse complement strand
CTCCAGCAGCAGGCCGCCTTCCTCGAGGCAGTGCGCCGCCGCGATCGGCCGGCGCAGGTGATCGCGGTAGAGCACCGCCGCCTCGCGGAAGTGCCGGCCTTGCTTCAGGACGGCCGCCGCCGACTCGAAGTCGCCAAGCAACTCGGCGTAGATGTAGGCCGCGCGCCGGAATCGCTTGAGCGCTACCTCGCGCTCGGCCTGTTTGCGGTAGGCCTCCGAGAGCTTCGCGCGGATCTGCCACGGTGTCGACCAGACGTCGGCGGGCCGGCCGCCGCCCACTCGGTCCAGGCTGAAGCTCGGCTCTCGCGGCCCCAGCTTCATGCCGGGTTCGGCGACGCCGCGCGCGCCGAACCCCTTCAGCGGCAGCGCGTACTTCAGGCCCTCGTCGGGGTCGGTGTCGAGCATCCGCAGGAGCCGCAGCAACTCGCGGTGACGAGCCAGCTCCAGGCTGCTCCCCCAGTCGTCGAGCCTCTTGCGCGCCCAGTCCTGCACGTCGTTGACCCAGGTGTTCGCGCCCGCGCCGCCGGGCACTTTCCCGGCGAGCCAGTTGACGGTCTGCGCGACCTGCCGGCGAGCCCACTTCCCCAGCAGGCCCGCGTTGCCGTCGGTGGGGCGGTCGGACTGGCGCGGCAACTCCTCGGTTTTCCTGGTGCCGATGTCGTCCTTGGCTTCCTGCAGCACGGCATCGAGACTCGCCGGAGCTTCCGACTCTACCGATAGCAACCGCAGCTCGGCGCTTTCGGCCTGGCGCGCCGAGTTCCAGCGCCGCCCGCGCGCCGGCGGCGCCTCTATCAAGTCGGCCACGCCGAGCGTCTGTTCCCTGCGGAAGCCCACGGGCCCCAGCGCCGGGTGCAGCACCAGGGCGTGCCACGGGATGACCACGCGAAGCTCATCCTCGGAGACCTCCGGGTCCAGACGCGAGTTCGCGGGGAGGTAGAGCCGCCCGGCCAGTGCTCCGTACGGCTGGGCCCGCGGCGTCACCGCCGGCTTGCTCCCCGCCGGAGGCACCGCCAGCACTCCGCACGGCGTCTTGCGTCCGGGCGCCACGGGCAGCGCGAGCAGCGCCACGCCCGCCAGCTCCACGCCCCACTGCGAAAGCTCCTCTAGCCAGGCCGCCGGCTTCTCGCCAGAGATGAACCAGGCCGCCGCCTCGCGGATCGGCCGGCCCGTCGGCTTCAACGATAGCGGGAAGACGATCATCGGGCCACCTGTACGAACCGGTCGATGGCCGCCAGCAGATGGCGCGCAGGGGCCGCCGCCGGCTCGGCGCAGAAGTACTCGCGCCCGTAGCAGCGGCCTTCGGAGGTCCAGCCTGCAAGCGCGCCCGTCGCCAGCACGACCGTCAGCTCCGGCAGCTTGCGATCGCTCGACTTGAGGTGCAGCATCCCGCGCGAATCGAGAAAGGCGCGACTGCCGTCAGGCCACTGCACCGCGTGCATCCGGAATCGGACTCCGCAAGGTAGAGCTACCGCTTCAAAGGTCAGCAAGCGAGACCGATCGGCCGCTGTTGCGGCTGTCTTCACCAAGCACAGATCGCCGGTCTCGGGACCGGAAAACCCGAAGGTGAGTATCGCCCCGCGCCTGGGTTCGAGCAGCAGCTGCCCGCTGTCTGAGATGCCGGCGGCGCGGAAGCGGTTGCGGATCTCCTCGCTGTTGGGCGCGCGAGCCGCCGGGTGAACGGGCGCTTCGAGCGCCTGCAGCGGATCGCCCGAGATGCGCTTGACCTCGTGACGCTCCAGGTCGACCAGCAGCTCCTCCACCATCCTGGGCGTGCGGCACGCGCGGATCGCCAGCCGGTGGCCGTCGGCGCTGACGCCCAGCAGTCGCAGCGGGTCGCCGGACAGCGGCGGCAACGGAACGACGAATCCGTCGACGCTCGAGAAGACTTGCCCGTCGGTCGTGATGCCCCAGGGGCCGTCGAGCCCCTCGCGGTCGAAGAGCGCCAGCGTTCTGGGGTGCTCCACAGGCACCGGTTCCAGTCGCACCTCGTGGCCGTCGAAGGCCAGTGCCCGCCAGCCGCCGCTTCCGTGGAAGAACCGGCCGCCGATCCACTTGCAATGCGAAGGCAACTTCTCGAGCGAGGCCATGCGATCCCCGGTCACCAAGTCGAAGGCGTCGACCCGCCCGGGCGGGAAGACGAGCAGCACGGCCCCCGGCTGCCAGCAGGCCGCCAGGGGCACGGCGGGCGAGCCGGTCTGGAGCAGGCAGGAGGCGACGCGGCCGGTGGCAAGCTGCGCGGTCAGCATCGGCACGCGGTTGCCCGGCGCGCGCCCGGCGACGACCCGTAACGTGGCGTCGTCGTCGAGGCGCATCGCGTGCAGGCGACCGCGCGGCACCTGGGTCGTCAACTGACGGGGACCGCGGCCGGGCGCGGTCCAGTGGAGCAGCCGGCCGTCGTCGGTCGCGGAGACCAAGCCGTGACGGCTGGAGACGGCGACGGCCGCGAAGCGCACCTGCTGGGGCACCAGCAGCGGGAACGGCTCGACCGACAGCACCAGCGGAAGCGCGGGATCGTGCTCCGGCGCCAGCAAGGGCTGCGGCCCCCGCATGCCGGCCGGAGCAGGCACCAGATCCTCGAGGCAGAGCCTGGCGTTCGAGATGGGCCTCAGTCCCCGCTGGCTGACGCTCGAAAGCGCCAGCGAACCGTCCCGGTCGAGCGCCGCGACGCAAAGCCCGCGTGTATCCAGGGCCGCGAGCGCCGACAGGAACTCCGGGTCGGCGAGCACCTCGGCGTGGGTCACCAGGATGGCGTCGAACGGCTCGCCGTGGTGAGCCAGCTCCTCGACGAAGCAGGCCAGGGCGGCCCCCGGATGCGGCGAAGCCTCCAGCGCCTCCAGGTGCGCCGTGAGGCCCTCGCGAGTCAACAGGTCCACCGGATGAATCCGGTCCCCGGATGCGCGCCAGACCGAGAGGCCCCCGGCGGGATCGCTCGTGGCGCCCAGGGCCAGACCCACTGCGGCCGCGAAGAGACGCGGCACGCCCCAGAGGCGGATCCCGCTGTCGAACAGGATGCCGCGCCGTTGCGGCGGGTTGCGGGGCGGCGCTTCGCGGCGCAGGTAGAGAGCCTCGTTCAACGCGATGCGCACGGCCAGCGTCAGGTCGTCGTGAGCCAGTTCGCTCACCAGCAGCCGATCCATCGGCCCCCGGTTCGTCAGGTCCGAGACGCCGCCGAGCTGCAGCTCCTCGGAGGAAGAAAGCGAGCGCGGCACGTGCACGGCGGCCATCAGCGCCAGCGAAAGCTTTGCCAGCCCCGCCAGCTCCCGGTCGGTCAGAAGTCCGGCGAGCAGGCCACGCACTTGCTCCGGCGGCGGCATCAGCGCTCCGCCGGGGCCGGGTGAGGCATCGAGGCCCGTTCTCCCTCGCATCGCGACGCGTTCTTCCGTCAGTCCCGACAGCCCCGGCAGCAGGGCCTGCACGTCGCGCAGGAACTCTTGCAGCCCGTCGTGCTCGGGCGGGAGCAGATCGATATGCCTCGGATGGACGCCCGAGGCCAGCTCCCGCGTCACGGCCGCAGAGCCTTCGGGCGCGAGGCGGTCACGGCAATCCTCGAGCACCAGCTCGGCCAGCAACGACTTGCCGTCGACGCTGCCGCGAAGCCGCGCCGGCAGCGCGTGGACGCGATCGAGACCGACGAGCAGATCCCGGGCGATGGCTGGCCTGGCCAGCGTCTTTCGGGCCTGCTCGCGGGGGTTCTCCTCGCGTTCGTAGGGCTCCAGGGCCCGGGCCGCGGAGACCGACCGATCGCTCACGGTCTCCTGGATCTGCTCGCCGAGGCTTTGGCCGCGGCTTCGGCCCAGCATGTCGATCCGGATCGTGCGCTGCGCGGCGGCGGGCGTCGCCGGTGCCCGGTTGCGCGCGACGTGGCCCAGAAAGCGCACCAGGTGCTCGCGGCCGCCGCCCGAGTCGAGCCAGCACTCTTGCGACGCCGCCATCAGCAGCGCGAGCGCTCCGAAGGGCGGCAGTCCCGGCTCGCTCAGCCGCCCGATGGCCGCCTCCAGCTCGTCCCTCAGCGCCATCAAGTACCCGTCGGTCCAGGTGACGCCCGCGCCGTCCTCGGTCCAGGTCCAGCACGCCTCGCCGGCCGGGAGCAGGTAGGCGGCCACCAGGGCGCCGGCGTCACTCATCGGCGGGGCGCCTCCGCGCCTGGCGCGCGGCGGCCTTATCTCGAAGCGAACTGGCCGTGAGCCGCACCGAGGCGCGCGTGGCTTGCACGAACGCCTCCACCTCCACCACCTCGCAGCGCCCGTCCTCTCCCAGGAGCAACAGGTCGCCGGGCGCCGCGCCGGCCGCCTCCCGCAGGATCGACGCGTCGATCCGGGGGACCCACGTGAAGCCGCATGGCACCGCCAATTTCTCGTGTTCGGAGTGCCGGGCGCCTCGAATCGGAGGCAAAGGATGCCCCCACACCAGGACCTCCCCGCTTGCCGATGCAGCGAACAGCAGCGGCGCCAGCCTCGCCGCAGGCGCCGTTCGGGCCCAGTCGCTCCAGGCCGAGAGCTCCGTCAGCAGCACCCGCGCCGGCAGTTCCGGACCGCCGCGCTCGATCAGCACCCGCGTCTTGTCCTTCGGTTGACCGGGCGGACTCACTCGCTGCAACTTCAAGACGAGCCAGTTGCGCAATAGAATCCATTTGCGCTCGGGCAGCCGCCCCGAGGGCAATCGGCGCCCGGCCCGAGTGAGCGCGCCGTCCTCGCCGACGTCGTAGCGCAGCGCGCCGGGCAGCCGGCCGATCAGCGCCGCCAGCGCGTCGTCGAGACGCGGTCCTCGGAGCCAGATCTCGCCCGCGGCCTCGCAGACCTCCACCTGCGGAACCAGTCGCAGCGACGCCGCCGTGGCGGCCTCGCAGGACGGGAGCTTCACCGCCCAAGCTCCCGTCACGCTCGCTGCTCGAACCTCGGCCACAGCGCCTCGATCCTCGCCGACAAGACCGTTCGGGCCTCCTGGTCGCGAACCCACTGGCTGCGCGCCGCCAACACTCCGAGCCTGTCCCGCAAGACGGACCGGTCGGCAGCGCTCGTCGCCGCGTCCGACAGCCGCTGGGCGATCGTCTCCAGGTCCCGCGCGAGCGCCTCCGCGTCGGGCGCCCCGCCCTCCCGGGCGCGCGGGTGGTCGGAGGGATCGGCGGGCGTCTTCTTCAACGCGCTGTCGACGATCTCCGCCAGCACCTGCTGCTGTTCCACCGAGTCCCAGATGTGGCGGAAGACCCACATGTCCGACACGGAGGCCTGCTCGCGCCCCGAGACCAGCGCGCTGGCCGCCACGAGCCGCTGCAGCTTGACGGCGCGCCGATCCGAGATCGGGATGCCCGCCCGGCGCAGCTTCGTCACCATGTCGACGATCGCCGGCCGCACTCCTCCGAGCTCCACGACGGACAGCGCCCCGTGAAGCTCGCGCACCGTCTCGATGTCGACCGTCGGCCGCTCCAGGTGCAACCCTAGGTCCAGCCGCCAGCCTGCATCCAGCACTTCGGGGAGCCGCTCCTCGGCGACGTTGTCGCACGCCACGCGCAACAGGAACCGATCGAAGAGCGCGCCCAGAGCGTCGTCTTCGGGCAACCGGTTGCTGGCGCCGACCACCATCAGCGCCGGAAGCTGGCGGGTCTCCTTGCCGCGGCGGAAAACGCGCTCGTTCAGCACCATCAAGAGGCTGTTCAAGATCGCGCTGTTGGCGTTGAGCAGCTCGTCGAGGAACACCAACGACGCCTCCGGCAACATTCCTTCGGTGTTGGTGATCAGCTCGCCTTCCTTGAGCTTGCGGATGTCGAATGGACCGAAAAGCTCCGATGGCTCCGTAAATCGAGTAAGCAGATACTCGAAAGTACGGCCTTCGAGGCGGTGGCCCAGCTCGCGCACCAGGGCGCTCTTGGCGGTGCCCGGCGGACCGAGCAAAAACAGGTTCTCGCCGGCCACGAGACAAACGCCCATCAGGTCCACGATCTCGTCCTTGCCCACGAATGCTCGCTTCATGGGCTCCAGGACTTCCGAAGAGAGGCGCCGGCCTCTCTCCTGGCGGCTGGCTCGATCTTTCATTTGGTGCCGGCCTCCAGGCAGATTTGCCGGACCAGACGCGGGGCCAGCTCGGGATAAGCGCCGAAACTCGCGCGGACAAGCTCGCGAACGCGCGGGTCGTCGAGCCGCGAGTCGTCGCCGCGCTCGAGGATCCGGTCGGCGTAGAGCTGCGCCAGCCCCGGGTGGCCGATGAAGGCGGAGACGTCGACCGGCACAGCGCCGGCGATGCCCACCGAGGAAAGCGGCCATTGCCGGGCCAGCGCAACGAGCCGCACGACGAGAGGATCGTTCTGGGAGATCCCGCGCGCCAAAGCCCATAGGTCCGGTAGGCAGCGCAGGGCCAGGTCGACCGACCACGTCACGGCTGGCGAATTCGGGCCCCGAAACTCGAGGCCGAGGACTTCCTCGACGAGGGCTTCGCCGAGATCGCGGTAAACCAGGAACTGGCAGCCGCGGTGGAGCATCAGGAAAGCCCAGGTGGCGGCGGCTGACACTAGCTCGGGCGCAGGCGCGGCCAACTCGGCCCGGGCGGTGGCGTCCAAGGCGAGGATGGCATCCTCGAGGCCGGGCAGATCCTCGCCGGCGAACCCGAGTTGCCGCCCGACCCGCACGCGCCCGGTAGCCCGCAGTTCTTCGACGAATGCTCGGAGGGACATGTCTCGGGCAGCCGCCCGGACCCAGCGCAGCAACCCGAAGCGCTTCCCCGGGGGAAACTGCCCAACCCTGATTGTAACAGACGCGTCACAGGACCCGAAAGCGTCCGTCCTCCGGCTGGCCTAGGCCGATCGGGTACCTGGCCTGTCCGTTCCCGGACGCAGTCTGGCCATGGTCAGCTCGGCGAGGAGACCGAGGTGTCCGAAGATGGTGCGCACGGTCTTCATCTTGGAGCGGCCGGCCACGCGGGAGGTGAGGACGGCGGGGCACTCGACGATCGTGCCGCCGGCAAGATCGAGGCGGCCGAGCATCTCGGCCACGCCCAGGAACCCGTCGTGCCGCAGAGACAGCGAGAGGAATCGCGAACGCCGATAAACCCGGAAGCAACTGGTGTAAGTGTGGAGCTTGTGTCGAAGGAGCAGACGATATAAACGCGATAAGCCGCGGGAGAGCACGAGTCTCCACGGCGGCACGCCGCGCACGCCGCCGTCGGGGTGGTAGGGCGACGCGGTGACGACGTCGACGCCGGGCCTCAGCATCGGCAGCATCGGCAACAGTTGACGCGGATCGTAGGTGCAGTCCGAGTCCATCGAGCAGACGATCTCCGTGCGGGCCTCGCGAAGCCCCGTCATGATGGCTGCCGCGATGCCTCGGTTCCGTGGGTGCCTGCAGAAGCTGCAATGGGGCCAGCCCGAGAAGAGTCGCTGCATCAGCTCCCAGGTGCCGTCCTTGCTGCCGTCGTCGACCAGCACGTAGCAGACACGGTACCGGGGCTCGAAGACGGCCTTCAGCTCCTGGAGCACCCGGGCCAGGTTCTCGAGCACCGGCTCCTCGTCGAAACAGGGGATGACGATGGTGATCGGAGTCCCCTCCGGCGACTCCGGCATCGCGGCCCGCGGCACGTCCGGATTGCCGGCCATCTGTCTAGGCCGGGGCGGTCAGCTCCAGGACGCGGCCGTCCCGGACTGAATAGCGCAACTGACACTTGGGGCACGCGGCCTCGGCGCACTCCGGCGCCGTGGGGCCTTCGAAGCGTAGGAAGGGCTCTCCGCAGCGGCAGACGCAGCCGACCGGATGCGCCGGGGTTCCGACCACGAGATGGAAGTCGGGGACCGAGCGCGTGACCACCGATCCCATCCCGACCATCGCGAAGCGTCCGATCTCGAGGTCGCAGCCGATGACGCTGGCGGCGCCGATGGTCGCGCCCTCCTTGACCAAGGTCGGCAGCGTGTCCTCGTTGGGTAGCGAGCTGGCCAGCGAACGCAGGTCGGAGCTGGTGGCCCGCGGGAAACGATCGTTGGTGAAGACCGTGTGGGCGGCGATCATCACGCCGTCCTCGATGGTGACGCCGTTGCAGATGTAAACGGAGGCGTTGATCTTGACACGGTTCCCCACTCGCACGCCGTAGGCGATGTACGTCTTCTCGCCGACGATGCAGTTCTCGCCGATCCAGGCGGGGCCTCGCACATGCACGCCGTCCCAGACGGCCGTCGAGGCGCCGATCTCGACACCCTCCTCCACGAGGGCGGTCGGGTGGATGCGGTTGGGCTTCGGTGAGGAGACGGCCGTCGTCCAGCGCCTGGAGTGCAGCGATCGGTAGGCGGCGTCGATCACCTCGACCGAGCTGGCGGCGTCCTCCTCGGTGATGCGGAGGCCCTCCTCGCCACGGATGGCTCTACAGAAATTCACGATCTGACCGCGCAGCGCCGCAACTTTGTCGTAGCCCTTGCCGAAGACCACCCAGTCGGGGCTGGACCAGAGCCGGTAGCGCGACTCCCGCCAGCCGACTCGCAACGTGCCCAGCGAACCCTGGACGACGAGATAGTCCGGCAGCTGCATGTCGAAGCTCCAGGAGAGCGTGATGGTGCCCAAGACTCCACCCTCGCTGCGGACGAGAAGCTGAGCCGTGTCCTCCACGCTCAGGCCCGACTGCGTGCGGCTCTTCACGGCCTGTACCTCGGCGATGGGGCCGAAGAGGTAACGCGCGATGTCGACGGAATGCGTTCCGTTGTCGATCAGGACGCCGCCGCCGCTGATAGCCGAGTTGGCGTTCCAGCGATAGCGCATGTCGACTCGCGAGGTGAAGGCATTCTCGAAAAAAGCGATCTCGCCGAGGATTCCCGAGGCGAGGATATCGCGGGCCTTTACCATGTCCTCCACGAACCGGAACTTCGAAGCCATCGTGATCAGCACGCCGTGGCGGCGGGCCGCGTCGAGGATGCTCCGAACCCACACCAGCTCGACCGTGAGCGGCTTCTCGCAGATCACGTTGACGTTGTCGTCGAGCAGGTCGAGACAGATCGAGGTGTGCGTGGCCGGCGGTGTGCAGACGATGGCCGCGTCCACCTGCAGCGCCTTCGTCAGCGCCTTGTGCGAACCGAACGCCTTGGCGCCAGAGGTCTCGGCCAGCGACCGCGCCGCGTCTTCGCGGGTATCGGCGACGGCCACGAGTTGCGCTTCGGGCACCTGCCGCAGGGCCTCGGCGTGGCTGCGGGCGATCGCCCCCGCGCCGATGAGCGCGAATCGAATCTTGTCGGCCACGGTCACCCTTTCGAGATGAGATCGCTGGCGGCCTCTTCCACGGCGCCGGCGATGAAGTCCACGTGCTGGGCCGTGTAGCGTTCGTTCCAGGGCATGACCAGAACGTGTTCCAGTCCCTCGTAGGTGCCGGGAAACCGCTCACGCGACCAATCCAGCGCCTCGGGCCTGGCCAGGTCGAAGGGAAAATGGCTCTCGCCAAACGTCCGCCGCTTCTGGAAGACCCGGCATTCGAAGGCGGGCTTCTTGATGTAACGGGGCTGCGAGACCACGCCGAGCTTGGCCAGCCGGACCGCCAAACCGGGGGCCCCTTCCTTGATCTTCGAAGAGTCGACGAACAACGCGTACCGCCAGTACGCGTGCGTGTCGCGGGAATCGACGCCGGGCACGCGAACGCCCGGGACGCGCGCAAGTCGTTCCGAGAGCCGCCGGGCCGCGGCGACGCGGCTCTTCACGGCATCGCCCAGCTTGCGGAACTGGGCCAGGGCGACGGCGCCGAGAAGCTCGCTCATGCGGTAGTTGAGGGCCAGGAACTCGTGGTCGGGGTTCGCGTCGCCATATCCCCAGCCTTTGTTGACGAACAGGTACATCCGGCGGGCCAGCGCCGGGTCCTTGCAAGCGACGATGCCGCCTTCGCCGCTGGTCATGTGCTTGCCCTGCTGGAAGCTGAAACAGGCGATCGTTCCAAAGGTGCCGACAAGTCCGCCGCGGCTGCGGGCGAGGAAGGCCTGGGCACAGTCCTCGATGACCGGTATCCCTTTCTCGCGCGCCAGGGCCGCGATCTCGTCCATCCGGCATGGGTTGCCGAACAGGTGGGTGACGATGATGGCCTTCGTGCGGTCGCTCAGCCGAGCGCGCAGAGTCGCGGCGGTGACGTTCAGCGTCGCGGGATCGACGTCGGCAAAGACCGGGATGGCCCCCTGATACAGAATAGGCGTCAGCGCGCCCATGTCCGTTATGGGCGTGGTGATCACCTCGTCGCCAGGGTTGGGGTTCAGCGCAGCCAGGGCCGTGTGGATCGCGGCGGTGCCCGAAGAGCAAGCCACAGCGTGCGGCAGGCCGAGTTGCTCGGCAAAGGTCCGCTCCAGCTCCTTGACCACGCGCCCCTTGGTGCTCGTAAGCGTGCCGCTGGCGATCACCTCACGAAGCAGCGCCAGTTCTTCGTCTCCCAGAGATCGTCCGGTCGCGTCCTGATCGTTGGGCAGGGCCAAAGTCATCTCGCTCACTCTTCCTTGGAAGCCTTGGAACGGACCTCGACAGAGGGCCCCTGGCGGCTCGAGGGGGCGCGCGGCCAATATAGTCGCTGAGCCGAGAAGTTGTCCAGCGAGCGAGAAGTGTGCTGCTCTCTCCAGGAGTGTGTGGCCATGACTGGGCCTCGACACCGGCGCAACGCGCGAGGGGCCGACCTGCCAAACGGGGTCCGGGGGCCGAGAGCCCAGGATAGGGCCCATGCCCTCGGGTTGACGAGCGAGTCGGGATCTGCAAAGCTGGACGGACGGCGCCTACCGTGCCGTCTCCGGGACCCTCGCACGATTCAAAATGGCGCCCACCTCCGTCGACTCCATTGCCACCAGCCCATCGACGAGTCGTAGCGGGCACGCGGCCGCGTTCGAAGCCCTGCTGTCCCGGCCGGCGTTCTGGCTGGCGATTCAGGCGCTGCTCTTCGTCGGCTGCGTCTACCGCGACTGGGGATTCGGCTGCCGTATGGTCGAAGACTCGCCCAGTTACTTCGATCTGGTCGAGCAGAGACTCCTGAGCGTCTCTACGCTGGCCGGCATCTGGACCGTGGGTTTCCCGTTTTTCCTTCGAGTCCTGTCCCGGCTGAACCTTATTCCGTACTTCGGACTCTGCCAGTCCCTCTGCTACATCTCCGCCATCCTCGTCTTCCATCTGGGCTTGCGACGTGTCGGCTTCGGCGGAGCCGTGGCGACCGCAGCGGCCAGCACCCTGTTCTATCTGAATGTCCTGATCGATCGCGCCGGCGAGATCCACCCCACGCTCGGGTTGAGCGACTGTCTCGCGTTCTCGCTTGCGATCGTCAGCCTCTCGGCCGTGCTGACGCTCTCGTCGAATCGCGGCTCTCGCGGGGACTGGGCGTTGCTTTGCCTGGGGCTCTTTGCGTGCTGCCAGGTCCGGCCGGCTTTCCAGTTCATGCTCGTGCTGGTCCCGCTGCTGGGGGTGAGCCTGCTTCGACTGCTGCGTGGAACAGTCGAGTTCCAGGCGTGCTGGAAGCGACATGCGGCGGCCCTCGTGGCGGCTGCATGGATCCCGTTCCTGCTCTTCTGCACGATGCGCTGGGCTGCTGTTGGGCAGTTCGGTCTGGTCTCGCTGACCGGGACATGCCTCGGCTCGCTGACAGGCCAGTTCCTCAGACCGCAGCTGCTCGAGAAGATCGCTCCCGAGCAACGGCCGCTGGCCGCGGAGTTCTTGCGCGAACTGGAGAAATACCCGGGTTATCGATGCCCTGTCTCGGGAGACCACGACGTAGATGTGGAACTGGTCGCCACCAATTACTGCGCTCTGCTTTCGTTCGTGGTCCCTCCGTTGATGGAGCGGCTGCACTACAGGGAAGCCGATCGGGACGCGAAGCTGTTCGCGCTTTCGATGGCCATCCTGCGGGCCAGTCCGGCCACGTACGCGACTTGGCTCCGGAGAGCGTTCGCCATCGCCATTGCGACTGGAGCTCGGGATTCCATCCAGAACCCGATGATCGTGCTCCTTTGCCTTCTGGTCCTGGCGCAACGGGCGCTCGGGAAGGCAGGCGGCTGGAGTCTGACCGCAGGGAGGGGCGGCGCCGATCCGCCGCTGCTGCTGAGGGTGAGCGTGGTGTTGGCTGCCGCGTTCACACTGCTCGACCTGATTCTCGTGTTGAGCCTCCAGGCCCCCTGGAACCGCTATGTGCGGCCGGCTTTCGCGTTCTGGCCGATGGCGGCCGTCAGCGGCCTGCTCTGTCTATTGCCGCTAGACTCCGTACGGTCGCGGGAAGAGAGCGCTCCTTGACCGACCCGTTCGTTCCGGCTGCTACCGCCGCGCGCACTGGGGTGTCGCGCGTGGCTCTGATCTTCGCTGTGATCCTGGTGCTGGTTGGGCTGGCCCACGCGTTGGAGGAGCCCGTGGAAGGCGACGAGGCCCTTTACGCGATGCTCGGAAAGATCGTCGCGAGGGGTGGGGTGCTTTACCGGGACGGTTACGACAACAAGCCGCCCGGCATGATCTGCTTCTATGCGGCCCTCGATCGGGCGTTCGGGCTGACGGCGCGCCTGATGAGAATCGCGGCCATGTTCGTCGGCGCCGCCAGCGTGCTTCTGCTCTGGCAAGTCCTGAGCGCATTGAAGGTCGGCGAAGCGGCCCGGGCAGCGGGCATCCTGCTCTACGCCGTGATGTACTGCGCCCGCGACCTGCAGGCCAACGGTTGCAATATCGAGATCTACCTGGTCCCGATGCTGTTGCTGTCCTTGCTCTGGCTCCTCGATTGGGAAAAGACTCGCGGCACCGGGAGACTCTGGGCGATGGGGTGCCTCTTCGCGGTCGGCTCGATCTTCAAGCAGAACATCGTCCTCAATGCTCTGGCTGCGCTCCTTGCGGTTCTCTGTTTCCAGAGAGCAGAACCGGTGCGGCGGCGATTGCTCTCGGTCGCGGCGCTTTCTGTGCCAGGCATCGCAAGCTGGGTTGCTCTCAGCGCCTACTTCTGGTTCCGGGGCGCTTTCGAGGACTATGCCCTCGCGCTGTTCCATACGACGCGCGTGGTGGCGGGAGCGACCGCCGGAATGTTCAAGGACGGCGTATGGCCCGTGCTGAAGACGATCGCTGCAAATAGGCTCGGCGACACGGCCCCGGTCTGGATGCTGGCAGCCGGCGGCGCCGTTTGGATATGGAACTTCTCGAGGGACCTCCCGGGCCGGCTCCTGGTGATGGTCTGGGCTGCCGGGAGCGCGGCGCAGATCTTTCTCTTGGGAAGCCTCCACCCGCATTACTTCATTCCATCGATTCCGGCGGCGGCCCTCGTGGGCGTCCTGGCGTGGAACGACTCCAGGCGACTCGCGGAATCTGGCCCATCGGGAACAGTCGCAAGCGCCAGCTGGCACCATCAGGCGCTCACCGGAATGCTCGTTCTCGGTTTCCTATGGTGCGGCGTCGATTTCGTCGACTACCTCGGCACAGAGCCGAAGATCGTTTCGATGCAGAAGTACGGCGACGACTATGTCGCCGGCATGAACCTGGGCACGGTTCTCGGAGGGCTGACGCGGCCTGGCGATCTCCTGCTGAACCTGGGGGCAGAGCCTCAGATCTACCTGTACTCGGGCCGGATGCCGGCGTCCCGGTTCTTCTTCACGTCGCATCTGGACCCCAGAGTCGATCAGGAGTTCGCGGAGCAGGGAGTGCGGGAGATGTTGGACGACCTCCGGACCAAGCGCCCCCGGGTCGTGGTGATCTCGAAGTTCTGGCCCATACCACCGAAACTGGTGTCGGCCGTGACGGCGCGATACCGGTTGGTGCACCTGGGATTCGTGCTCGACACCTACGAGCTGCCGTCCGATCCGCTTCCGCCCTTCGAGTGGGGCGCGAGCGGGCGGTAAGGAAGCATCGTCAGCGCCTGCGGTCCCGCCTGGGCGTCTACTTCCCGAACACTTCGCCCAGCATTTTCGTCAGGCGCTTCCAGGATTCCTTGTCGGCGCCGGCTTCCTTCATTTGCTTCTCGAAAGCCTCGACTTGCACCTTGGGGATCATCTTGTCGTCGGCCCCCGTGCCGGCCAGCAGCGCGCCAAAGGCCAACGGCAGTCCGAATTCGATCCCGTTTATCGATCGGCAACTTCGTTCCGACTGTGACCAAGGTAACAGATGGGTCGTGGGCGTTCCTACGCCACCGGTGGGCTGCGCGGCTTTTTGCTCCTGGATTCCGGGGCCGCGCTTCTGCTAGAGTCGCTGCGGCCGGTTCGGCCAAATTCTCGCGTAAACACGGAACTTTGGGGCGTCGCCAAGCTGGTAAGGCACTGGACTTTGGATCCAGCATTCCGTAGGTTCGAATCCTACCGCCCCAGCAAACCTCTCCCTCGCTTTCCGGCCTGGCCCTGACTCATGCGCATTCCGCACGCCCTGCTGATCGCCGGGCTCCTGCTGCCGGTGTCGTCGAGCGACGTCGCCTGCGCGGGGCGCCCGCCCCAGAGGGAGCCGATCGTGTCTCGAAAGGGCTCGCCGATTCCGCCGGTCGAAGAGGAGGGCAGCGGCTGGACTGGTCTCATCGCGCGCGCGCGCAAGGCCCTCGACGCCAGGCAGCCCGAGAAAGTCTTGGAACTGCTCGAGACCCCCACAATCGAGGACAAGGCGCCGCCACCCGAGGCAGTTCAGCTACTCGCCCGGGCCTACCTTGCTTTCGATCGCGGCGATGACGCCGAGGCCGTGGTCGATCACGGACTCAAAGGACAACCCAACTCTAGAGAGCTGAAGGCCATTCGGGCCGACCTAGAAGTCTCGCTGGGAAAGAGGAAACTCGAGGAGGGCGTCTACAAGCTGGCCCGCG
>JACQFU010000110.1 GCA_016199905.1 Candidatus Wallbacteria bacterium | reverse complement strand
CGACACGCTCGCGCCCGGCACGTACACACTGCTGGCCAACGTCGATCCGTTCAACACGGTCGTCGAATCCACGCGGGCCGACAACGTGGCGGCGGCCGCGGCCCCGACACGAGTGACGAGTAAACCCACGGACACCACTCCGCCCACGGCTGTGCTCGGTTTCAGCCCGGGCCAGGGCCTCGTCGCGCCCGCCACGCTCACCATCACGGCGACGTTCAGCGAAGCGCTCGCCCGGCCGCCCGTGGTGCGCCTGGCCTCCGCCAACGGTCAACTGCTCGGCGGCACAATGACGCGCGACCCGGCCAGCCCCGCCGGACAGCCGGCCTTCTTCATCCTGCTCGCGCTCACGGCCGCCAATAACGGCGTCTACACCCTGTCACTCGAGGCTGCGGACTTGGCCGGCAACCTGCTCGCCCGTCAGCCCGACGGCAACTGGCTGTCCGTCACTATCCCCATGAACCACCCGCCCTTGGCCGACGCCGGACCCACCCGCGTGGTGCGCACCGGAACGCTCGTGCAGCTCTCCGGTTCAGCGCGAGACCCTGACTTGGATCCGCTCACCTACTCCTGGAGCGGGCCTGCGACCGTGCCGTTGGCTAACTCCGCGACGCTCACGCCCTCGTTCACCGCCGCCACCGCCAGCCGCTTCACCTTCACGTTGACGGCAAACGACGGACGCGGCGGCGTTTCGGCCGACAGCGTCGATATCACCGTGACGCAGCCCAACACCGGCCTGCACACGGACTTTTTGCAGCTCTCCGGCCTCGCGCGGCTCGAGAGCGGCGAACCGCCTGCCGCGGGCTCCCGAGTGCAAGCAAGCAACAGCCGCAAGGGCACGCAGTGCAGCGGTCTCGTCGATCCGGACTCCGGTTTCTTCAGGCTCGAGCTCCGAGACCTCGCCACGGGGGACGCGGCGGCTTCCGGAGATACGCTGGCGTTGACGCTCTTCAACCCCGACAGCACTCAGCGGCGCCTCCTGCGTCCCTCGCCGCCCGAGCTTCTGCTGGCCGACGACGATATCCAGGTGCGCCAGGGGGTTGTGACGCTCGACCTGGTCGGAGAGGGCACTGCCGGCGTAGGCGCCGTGCTGCTCACCATCGCGGGCAACGGCACTCCCTCTTTCAGTGGCGACTCCGGCCAGGCCACGTCGGCTGCCCTCAATGTGGCGTTGGCGATCGCCTACGACGCCTCCGGTAACCTCTACATCGCCGACGCGGGCAACGCTCGAGTGCGCCGCGTGACGCCGGCCGGCGTCATCACCACCGTGGCCGGCAACGGCAAGCCCGAGTTCTCCGGAGACGGCGGAGCAGCCATCCAGGCCGGTATCGGCCTGCCGGTCGCCCTGGCTGTCTCCGCCGACAACGTGCTTTACCTCGCCGACCGCTCCAACCACCGCGTGCGCCGCGTCGCGCTCGGCTCGGGAGCGATCGCGACCTTGGCCGGCGTCGGATCGGCGGGTTACTCGGGCGACGGCGCCGCTGCCACATTGGCGACCCTCAACCAACCCAGGGGGCTGCTACTGCGAGATGCCACGCATCTCCTGGTGGCCGACTGGGGCAACGGCCGCGTGCGGGAGATCGACCTGACGACTGGGATCATCCGCACAGTCGCAGGCAACGGCCTGGCCGCATCCTCTGGCGACGGAGGGGCTGCAACGGCCGCGTCAATCAACGGTCCCGCCGGCCTCGGACTCGACAGCCTCAACCGGCTGCCGATCGCCGAGTCGAACGGTCACCCCGTACGGCGCGTCGACTTCACCACCGGCAACATCTTGACGCTGGCCGGCACGGGCCGCGCGGGTTTCTCCCCCGACGGCACGTCTCCCGAGCAAGCCGAGCTCGCAGCCCCGGTCTGCGTCATCGGCAAGCCCAGCGGCGACGTGCTCGTCGCCGAGCGCGACAACAACCGAATCCGTCTCATCGAGGTCGTGGCCGGCCGCATTCAGACCGTCGCCGGAAACGGGCAACGCGGCTTCTCGGCCGACGGCACTCCGGCCCCGCGCGCGGCCCTCGGCGCACCCCAGGGCCTGGCCATCGCAACCTCGCCCGGTGGCGAGATTGTCCTGGCCGACACGGCCAACCACCGCGTACGCAAGCTCGTCACCGCCGCCGCCACGGGCCCCGACGATCACCCCGACACTGCGGCAGGCACGGGCCCGGTCGACACGGTCAGCGTGGACGCCTTGTCTCCCGTGACCGGCCAGCTCGAGCGTCCCGGCGACGTCGACTTCTTCCGGTTCTCGACAGTGGCTGGCAGGGCCTACACCCTGCGCACGGTGCTGGGCACGCTGGACGACACCGTTCTCGCGTTGTTCGATTCGGACGGCGTCACGACGCTTACAGAGAACGACGACGCGGCGGGCACGCGCGCCTCGGTCATCGAGGGTTTCCGTCCGCGCGCCGCCGGCACCTACTTCGCCCGCGTGCGCGGTTTCCAGTCGCGCGCCACGGGCACTTACGGGCTCGACATCGTCTCGACGCCCCTCTCGACCCAGCCGCAGCTCGTCACAACCGGGTTACCCGACGCCGTGGTCGGACAGCCCTATGGCTTACTGCTGGAGGTGGCCGGTGGTACGCCACCCTACCGGTGGACGGTCGTGGGCGGCCAACTTCCGCCGAGCCTGACTCTCGACAGCGCCGGCGGTCTCGTGTCGGGTACGCCGCCCGTGGCCGGCAACTTCCGCTTCGGAGTCGTCGCCAAAGACATCGGCGGGCACGACGCTTCCGGCTCCTTCGCGCTGGCCGTGCGGCCGGCGGGCGCAGCCGGCTTTCCGGAGAGTCCTCATCCTTACCCCAACGGCTCCGATGACTCCAGAAGCCTCACGCTTGCCGGTACACCCGCTTTCATCCGCGTCGTCTTCGACGAGCGCACGTCGGTGGAACCAGGCTTCGACTTCTTCGACGTGCTCGACGGCAACGGCGTGCCTGTGCCGGGTAGCCCCTTCACAGGGCGCGAGCTGACCGGCCGGGCCGTGCTCGTGCCGGGCGCCACCGTGCGCGTGCGGCTCCGCAGCGACGCCTCGGTCTCCGGATTCGGATGGCGTATCGTCGAGGTCACGGCGGCCGACGCCGTGACCGAAACGATCGACATCACGCCGGCCGCGCTGCCGGGCGCGTTTGCGGGAGGAGCCTATTCGGCGCAGCTCTTCGCCCCGGGCGCCGCGGCCCCGCTGCGCTGGTCGCGGGACACAGCCAGGGACTTGCCACCCGGCATCATGCTGGATACGGGCAGCGGCCTCCTCTCGGGTCTCACCACCTCGGCCGGCGATTTCCCGGTCACCGTGAAAGTGCGCGACTCGGCAGGCCATGCCGGAGCCCGCCGCTTCGTGCTGCCCGTCTTCAGCTCCGGCGGCGCCCTCTATCCCGAGAGCCGCCACCCCTACCCCGACGCTTCCGAAGACTTGCAGAGCTACAGGCTACCAGGCAACCCGGCGGCCATTCTCGTGAGCTTCGACCCGCGCTCGGAGCTGGAGCCGGGGTTCGACTTCTTGCACGTGACGGACGCCGACGGCACGCCGGTGCCGGGGAGCCCCTTCACCGGGCGTCGGCTGGCGAGTCAAACGCTTCGCATCCGCGGTTCCATCGTGCGGCTGAGGCTTGTCTCCGACAGTGCTGTCGGCGGCTACGGCTACCGCGTGACGCAGATCGTCGCGGCCCCCCCGGCGCCCGAGACGATTGGCTGGGCGACGCCGTCAACTCTGGCGGCCGCGCGACTGGGTTTCACCACGGCGCAGCCTCTCGCCGTTCTGGGAGGCGTGCCGCCGTATCGCTTTCATGTGATTGGCGGGCGATTGCCTTCCGGGCTCTCGCTGGACGAAGACTCTGGCACGATCGAGGGCGCCGCCGCCGCCGCCGGCAGCTTTGCGTTCCGCTTGCGGGTGACCGACTCGCAGCAGTCCCCGGCCTCCGACGAACGCGACTTCACGTTGCGGGTGATTCAGCAGACGTCGCCCGGACTGACGCTGAGCACCTCGGAGTCGGCCGGCGCATTGCGAGTGATCGTGCGCCTGGAGCCGCTGCCCGAGCCGCTCGCTCGCGTCACACTGCTCGTGCGTTTCGATCCGGATTCCCTGGAAGCTCCACGTCTCTCGGCAGGCGATGCCGCCGGGAGTACCCCCGTACATCTGGAGAACCTGGGCGGCGGCTCGTTGCGGCTGCAAACCTCGGGCCCTCCCGACCTGGTGCGCACAGGACCGATCTTCGTTCTGGATTTCGACCTCCGCGCGCGCTTGGCGGCCGGCAGGCAATGGCTCACCGTCGTTGCGAGCGATCTCGTTTCGGCGCGCGGCCAGACTCGTCTGGCGAGGCCCACGGCCGACGCGGGCATCGACCGGCGATTACGCGTGCGCTTCCTCGCGGGCAGCACGAGCTCCGCGCCGTTCATCGGGCCGGCGGTGCCCGATCCACTCGGCGGCCTCTCGGCCTTCATCCGCCTGGATGGCCGCGAAAGCAGCGATCCCAACCGGCCGCCGCGCCCGCTGACATATGCCTGGCAGCAGACGGCCGGCACAACCGCAACGCTCTCGGGTGCCGCCACCGCAACTCCCACGTTCGTACCTCCCCGCGCGGGAGACTACGGTTTCAGCCTCACTGTGAACGACGGGATGCTCGACAGCCCGGCCTCCGAGGTTCATGTCAGTGTTACCTCGGAGAATGCAGCGCCCACGGCGCAGATCGCCGTCTCGGGCGCGTCCGCCGGCGACTTCTTCGTCGCCGGCCGCAACACGGTCACGCTTGACGGCACTGTGTCGACGGACCCCGACCCTCTGGATGCGCCGGCGTTGCATTACCGGTGGACTCAGACGAAGGGACGGAAGCTCGCGCTGTTGGACGTGGCTACGGGTCAGCCCTCGACCACGGCCCCAAAGGTTCGCTTCGTCCCGGCGGCCCCGGGCCGGGCAGGCTTCGAGCTCGTCGTCACCGATCCGCAGGGCGCGTCGAGCCCGCCCGCCACCGCGGAAATGCTCGCGCGTCCCGAGGATTGGCACACCCCGCGACTGTCGCTGCAATCCAGCGCCACGAGCACGTCGGATTCGGGCGAGGACTTCGGTGAAGGCGATGACGTCAAATCGCGGCGAAGCCTGCGCGTCAAGATCCCGACGCGCGTGACGCTGCGAGCGTTGCTCGACGATCCTGACGTCGACAAACCGCCGCTCAAGCACGGTGCATCCTTCGCTTGGCGTCAGATCGAGGGCCCGTCCGTACGGCTGGACGAAACCGTCCGCGCCGACGCCGGTGGCACCGTTTCGACCGTGAGCTTTGAGCCCACAACCTCGCGCGTACACGTATTCGAGTGCGTGGTGAGCAAGCTGGACGAGAGCGGCAGTCCCACCGGCATCGACGTGAAACGCCAGGTGCGCGTCATCGTCGACAGCGACGATAACTCGGTCCCCGAGGCCGCGTTCGACATGATCCAGGAGCCAACTCGCCGCTCGAAGGCAGCGATGGCCGTCGGCAAGGTGGCCTTTACTTGCTCCAGTGCCCCACGGCTCACGTTCGTCCGGCCCGGGGCCCGCATCCGCCTCGACGGGACCTGCTCAACCGATCGCGGCGTCAACCCGCGACCGCTGGTCTATCGTTGGGTTCAGAGAGAAGGGCCGCCCGTGCTGCTCTCCAGTCCCTTTGGTGCCGTCACCACCTTCGGGGTGCCGGCGGAACGCAACGACCCTCGCGCCCGGAAGATCCGCTTCTCGCTCTTCGTCGACGACGGCGCCGACCGGAGCGAGCCCGTCGACGGCGAGCTGAACGTGGCGCCAGGTCCCCTGGAGATTGGCGTACCGCTGCAGGTTGGTCTCAACTTGCTGTCGGTGCCGCTGGATCCGTCGACCACGGGGCATCCCTTCGACGCGGCCGACCTGCTCGAGGCGATGTACGGCCGTGCCGACTCCGGCTTCGTCGTGCGCAGCTTGGACCGCACCAACAACTCCACTGCGCCCATTTTCGACGTTTACCTGCCGGGTCTCATCACGAAACCTTTCGCTATCGAGGGCAACCAGGGCTACCTCGTGGGCGGCCAGAGCGGCCCACTTAGCGGCTACGTCACGGGTTCTCCGTGGCCGGCCGGGAGTGTGAGGCGAAGCTTCGCCAGGGGAGTGAACCTGCTCGCCCTGCCTGCAGGCGTTCCGTCCGGCTATGACGCGGCGCAACTGGCGCAGGCCACGGGCGCCAGAGTGGTCGTGCGGCTGCTGCCGAGCGGCCGCTTCCAGGTCTACCTCCCGGGCGTGAGCGACAGCTTCCCGCTCGCAGAGGGAGAGGCCTACCTGCTCAGCGCGCCGGCGGCGAAGACGGTCACCCTTCCCGCTGGGCAGTAGAGTCGCGTCACTGCGCCGTTCGGACTACTCGAACGTGGCACTTCTCCCCAATGGGCCAAGAAGGTAGGCGCCCAACTCACTACGTCCGCTTTGGCCTTGCCGGCTGGCGCTCGAACTCGGTGGTCAGCTTCGACTTCCGTTCTTCTAGCTTGGCCATCTGCGTCTTGAGCCGCCTCAGCTCGCGATTGACGTGCTCCAGTTCGGTCTTCACCTTCTGGTCCTCCAGGTAAACGGCCCCGTGTCCCTGCGCCACCAGCGCTTCTATCTCTCGGCGGAGCAGTCTCAGGAAGGGGTTTCCCCAGAGCGACGTCTCCCGGTACTGGAGCTTGCCGGCCCGGATCGCCGCAACGATCTCGTTTTGCGTCAGTCCGTATTCCTTCCGGGCCGTCTTGTCGCTGAGCGACGCTCCCTTGCGACCCCATTCGCCGTAGGTGTCGTCCATGGCCATGTCCTCCTTTGCAGTCGCCGAGTTTCTTCGAGAGCGGCATGGCCAACTCCACTGCCTTGCCCGGCACAGGTCCTCAGCGCCGTCTGTTGCGCCGCCGGCTTGCCTTCTCCAGCTTGCGCTTCTTCTTGCGCCGAGCCCGTTCGACGGCATCGAGATCGATCTGTGGGATACCCGCTCTCTTCGGACCTTCGTCCCAGTCGGCGTTGTCCACCAGTTCGATGTCACTGGCTCGCAGGCGGCCGGCCGCCGGCTCGCGAACGGTGGCGCCGAGGGCCGACTCGGCGTTTTGTACCGCGGCCCAGTGGTCGAGCCCTTCTTGCGTGCTCAAGTCGAATCCGCGGCGAATGCCTTCCCTGAAGAAGCTCTTGGCCATCCCGAAGTTGCGAGGATTGGCCAGTTCCCTTTCGAGCCCAGGGATGGCCGACTCTCCCAACACGTCGAGGCAGGGTTCCAGGGAGCGCAGCCCAAATCGACGCACCAGGAACTGAAGGAAGGCGCGAAACTCCCGGATGATGCTCGCGGCTTCTTCGGGTTCTGACATGACCTTGCGCGGGATGACGCGGAAGGTCACCTCTTCGATCGTCGAAGCAGTGAAGTCCGGGGGCGCGACTCCCTCGTAATCGAGCGCGTACTCCACCAGGAGCCTCGCATGTCCGATACTGCCCTCTTCGGCTAGGATTGCCCTGCCCTCGGGCGACTCGGCGAAGAGAGCCATCAGCTCCTCTCGATAGCGTGTGGCGAGCTGTCCGCGCACGTCGCCCCCGCTCCCAAGCAGTGGCTGTCTGATGTCGAAGTCCATGGAAAATGCCTCCCAGTTTGGTCCCCACCAGTATCAGCAGATTCGAGTTACGGAGTCGAGTTTTCGGATCGGGGCGGGTGCGTTCTCGGTCGCGTACGACGGGTCCCCGCAGGATTATCCGCCGCTTCCAGCAACGTCATCAGACGCCGGGCAGCGCGACGCGGGCTTGATGTCGGCCTCCGAGTAGCAAGGGACAGAAAACCGGGTCAAGGGCTGCACGGACCCTCGCTGCAAAGTCGTTGACGGACATCACGCCGATACGCCCCGGGCCTTCTTCGTCCGGTGCCTTCGGGCGGGGTCTGCAATTACGGGGAGACGGCCTCGTACCCTTCTCGTCCCTTCGGTGCTCTGCTCGGCAAGCAGCAGCGGGTACATGGCTCCGTTGACCTCCGCGAACACTCTCAGGTTGGCGCCCAACGCGCGAAGATAGTCCGCCAACGTGGAGAGCATCCAGTCCTTCTGGTTCTCCATCTTGGAGAGGCTCGCTTGCTTCTTGGTCGGGGCGGTCGCGAGCTGCGCCTGAGTCTTCCCTAGCTTGACCCTCGCCGAAAAGCACCGGCGGCGGGCTTGGCGCTTCGTGTGACGCTTGACCGGGGTCGTCCAGGGTGTCCGTGCAAGCTGCGAGCGACAGGATGG
>JACQFU010000109.1 GCA_016199905.1 Candidatus Wallbacteria bacterium | reverse complement strand
GGCAGCAGCCGCTCCCGCAGGTGGCGCGCGGCGAGCTCGGCCGCGGAGCGGATCGCGCGGTCGGTGTAGCGCACGCCGTGGAAACTCTCATAGTGTCCCTGGAGCCCCTTGAGGATCTTCACCGTATCGCGGACCGAGGGCTCGGTGACGTCGACTTTCTGGAACCGGCGTGCCAGCGCGCGGTCGCGCTCCAGGTGCTGGCGGTAGTCCTGGAACGTCGACGACCCGATGCACCGCACCTTGCCGCGAGTCAACGCCGGCTTCAGCAAATTCGACACGTCCATCGAGCTGCCGTTGGTGATGCCCGCGCCGACGACGGTGTGGATCTCGTCGATGAACAGAATGGCTCCGGGCGTCTCTTCGATGCGCTTCAACACGCCCTTGATGCGCTCCTCGAAGTCGCCGCGGAAGCGCGTCCCCGCCAGCATCGCGCCCATGTCGAGCGACCAGATCGTCGCTCGCGCCAGCACCGGCGGCACGCGCTTCTCGTGGATTGCGCGCGCCAGGCCCTCCACGATCGCCGTCTTGCCGACACCCGGATCGCCCACCAGGATCGGGTTGTTCTTGCGCCGCCGCGCGAGGATCTCGACGGTCCGGCGCAATTCCTTGTCGCGCCCGACGAGCGGATCGATTCGCCCCGCTTGCGCCTCGTGCACCAGCTCGATGCAGAAGCTCTCCAACGGGTCCCCCACCGCCGGGGCCACCTCGGGGTTCTCGTGGCCGGGGATCGGGGGCTGTGCCGGAGTGGGGACCTTGCTGATGCGGTGCGAGATGTAGTTGAGGATGTCGAGCCTGGTGACGCCCTGTTCCTCCAGCAGCTGCGCGGCGTAGCTGTCGGGCTCGGCGTAGAGGGCCACCAGCACGTGGGGGCCCGTGACCGACCGCTTGCCGGAGCTGACCACCAGGATCGAGGCGCGCTGCACGGCCCGCGTGAATGCCAGGGTGGGTCGCACCTCTCCGGTGGTCGAAGCCGGCGCCAGCTCCTCACGCAGGAAGCGGTCGAGGTCCTTCTTGAGCCGCACCAAGTCGGCCCCGGCGTGGCGCAGGACGTCGCGCGTCTCCTCGTCGAGCACCAGCGCGTAGAGCAGATGCTCCAGAGTCGCCAGCTCGTGGCCGCGCCGGGCGGCCTCGCTCATCGCGACCTGAATCGTGACTTCCAGCTCGGGGCTCAGTTCCGGGGTCATTCTCGCTCCATCGAACAGCGTAGCGGAAAGCCGTTGGCGCCGGCGTACTCGCTCACTTCGGACACCTTGGTCTCCGCCACCTCGCGGGGATAGATCCCGGCGAGCCCGCATCCTGTGTAGTGCACCAGAAGCATGATCCGGGTCGCCTCGGTGGCGTCCTTCTCGAAATACCGCATCAACACGTCGATGACGAACTCCATCGTGGTGAAGTCGTCATTGTGGAGCATCACCTTGAACTGGGTGGGACGCCGGGTTTTAGTCCTCGGAATCGTCGCCACGCCGCCCTTCTGTTCCCCGGACGAGCGTGAAAAATCGGACGCCATTTGCCAGCAAGTCTACTGCATGGATGACAAAAGGGGGACAGGGGAGAGACGACAGCCGAACCGTTCCGTTCGGCCCGACTTGTCGAAGGCCGCGGAATGCGGCTATCCTCGCATCGTGAAGCTCCTCAAAGTCGGCGCCGCGGCCCTCAACCAGACTCCGCTGGCCTGGGACGCCAACAGGATCAACATCCTTTCGGCCATCAAGGCCGCCCGCGCCGAACGGGTCAGCATCCTCTGCCTGCCCGAGATGTGCATCAGCGGCTACGGCTGCGAGGACGCCTTCCACTCTCGCGGCACTCGCGAAACGGCCTGGGAGATCCTCCAGGAAATCCTTCCCGAAACCCGGGGCATGATCGTCAGCCTGGGCCTGCCGGTCCTTTTCCAGAACGCGCTCTTCAACACGGCCTGCCTGGCCTGCGACGGGAAGATCCTCGGCTTCCCCGCCAAGCGCTTCCTGGCCGGCGACGGCATCCATTACGAGCCCCGGTGGTTCAAGCCCTGGCCCCACGGCAGTCACGGCCTCCTTCACGTCAACGGCCAGGAGTACCCTCTCGGCGACCTCTACTTCGACTGCGGAGACATCCGCATCGGATTCGAGATCTGCGAGGACGCCTGGGTCGCCGAGCGGCCCGGCGGCACCCTGTCGCTGCGTGGCGTCGACCTCATCCTCAACCCCAGCGCCAGCCACTTCGCCTTCGGAAAGCACGAGGTCCGAAAACGGTTCGTCATGGAGGGCGCCCGCGCCTTCGGCGTCACCTACGTCTATTCCAACTTGCTCGGCAACGAGGCCGGCCGCATCATCTACGACGGCGGCGCCATCATCGCCAGCGGCGGGAAGATGGTCGCGCTCGGCAGCCGGTTTTCCTTCGCCGACTTCGTCCTCACCACGGGCGTTATCGACGTCGACCTGACGCGGATGGGCCAGGCCCGGACGGGGAGCTTTCAGCCCAAGCTCGACGCCAACCCGACCGAGTGCATTCAGGCCCCGTTTGCCTTCCCCGACCTGGAGCCTCACTCGGCGGCCGTCGAGCAACCCGCCTGGGAGCTGGGGCCTCACGTGAAGGAGGAGGAGTTCGCGCGCGCCGTCGCGCTGGGCCTCTTCGACTACATGAGGAAGAGCCGCTCCGAGGGCTTCGTCGTCAGCATCAGCGGCGGAGCCGACTCGGCGGCAGTGAGCTGCCTGGTGAGCCTGATGGCGGAATTCGGTCTGGCCGAGCTGGGCCCGAAGCGCTTCGCCTCGAAGCTGGGCCACGTGCGCGCCCTGGCCGATACGGGCGGGCCGCTCGAGGTGGTGCGGGCGCTTCTCACCTGTGCCTATCAATCGACGGAGAACAGCTCCGAAGTAACGCTCTCCGCGGCGCGCGGCGTGGCCGTGGCGATCGGGGCGCGTTTCCTGCAACTGGACGTCGCGCGGCTGGTGAAGGACTACGTGACGCTGGCCGCCGGGGGGCTGGGGCGCCCGCTCGCCTGGGATACCGACGACGTCGCGCTGCAGAACATTCAGGCGCGCGTACGAGGTCCAAGCGTCTGGCTCCTGGCCAACGTGAACCGGGCCTTGTTGCTTTCCACCAGCAACCGCTCGGAGGCGGCAGTCGGGTACGCGACCATGGACGGCGACACGTGCGGCGGCTTGAGTCCCATCGCCGGGATCGACAAGGCCTACCTGCGCCAGTGGCTGCGCTGGATGGAGCAAGAGGGTCCTTGCGGGCTGCACGCCTTCCCCGCGCTCGGCGCCGTGAACGCGCAAGCTCCGACGGCCGAACTGCGTCCCGCGGGCCAGCACCAGACCGACGAAGCCGACCTGATGCCCTACGAGCTGCTGGACGCCGTGGAGCGAGCGGCCATTCGCGACAAGCAGACTCCCATCGAGATCCTGCGGCGGATGCGGGTGGAGTTCCCGCGCTATTCGCAGGAACAACTGGTCCTCTGGATTGAAAGGTTCTTCCGGCTCTTTTGCCGCAACCAGTGGAAACGCGAACGGTACGCGCCCTCGTTCCACCTGGACGACGAGAACCTCGATCCGCGCAGTTGGTGCCGATTCCCGATCCTCTCCGGCGGCTTCGAGCGAGAGCTGGCCGAGTTGAGGAAGTACAGCCTACAACCTCTCTAGGCTTGCCGCTTCCTGGCCTTGATCGCCTCGAGCGTGGCGCGGATGTGCTTCTGGACGTCGGGGTGCGTGAGAGCGTCGAGGAAGGCTTCCCGGTGTTCGCCCCGTTCGGCGTGAATCCGCGAAACCGACTCGGCCAGCAGCGCCTTCTTCGTGCGAGCAAAGGCCTCGCCCGGCGTGCGGCCCAGCCGCGCGGCCGCGGCCACAGCCCGGTCGAGCAGCTCCGAGGGCTCCACGACGCGCTCGACGAGTCCCGCCGCCGCCGCCGCCTCGGGGAGGAACAACTCGCCCTGCAAGATGACGCGATCCCGGTAGCCCGCGCCCGTGCGGTAGCGCACGACCTCCAGGGCCGTGCCCGGAAACGGGATGCCCAGCTCGATCTCGGTCAGGCCGAACTTGTACTCTCCGCGGGCCGCCAGGCGGCAGTCTCCCGCCAAAGCCAGGATCGCGCCGCCTGCGATGGCGTGCCCGTTCACGGCCGTCACGACCGGCCGAGGCAGCACGAACCAGTCGCGGAGCATGTTCTCCACGGAATCGAGGATGGCGGCCACGCCCTCGCGATCCTTCGTGCCGACCTCTCCCAGGTCGAGCCCAGCGGAGAAGAAGCGGCCCGTGCCCGTGAGCACGACGCCCCCGCGACCACGCGAGACGCGGTCAGCCGCTTCTTGCAACTCGCCCAGCATCGCGGTGGAAAGCGTGTTTGCCTTGCCGTCGTCGAGCGTCACCAGCGTGACGCCGTCCCTGTCTTCGATGCGGACCGAACCCATCGTGCATCCTCCTTGGCCGTGCGCGATCGCGCGCTACCTGTTTCGCACGGGCGGACCGCCGGCTGCAAGCCTCGAGAGTCGTGATAGACTGCGCCTCCGATGACCAGCCGCGTGGACGAGGCAGAGCTGCCGGACCTCGATCCGAGAGTGCTGGAAGGGATCGAATTATTCAACCGCGAGGAGTTCTTCGAGGCGCATGAAGCCATCGAATCGGCGTGGCTGGAGGAGTTCGGGCAGATCCGGCCGCTCTACCAGGGGTTGATCCAGGCGGCGGTAGCGCTGCACCACGTCGGGCAGAGCAACCGGCACGGAGCGATCAAGCTCTACCATACGTCGCGCGCGTACCTGCTCCCCTTCGGGGACGTCTGCAAGGGCATCCGCGTGGGCGCACTCGTTCGAGACCTGGACCATCTTTTCACTCCAGTGCTCGCGGGCGGATCTTTGCCGCATGGACCGATGCCGCGAATCGGCGTCGAGACGCGTCGGGCCATCGGCGCGCCGGGCCATCCGGGGTAGGCGCCCCGAAGCATGCGCTCACTTCCGGCCCGGCTCTACTCGGCGCTCTACGCGCCGGCCGCGCCGTTCATCGCCGCGTACCTGGCGCTGCGCCCGGACTCGCGCGTACGCTGGCGCGACTACATCGGGAGGAACGCCTTCGACGGCGCGCCGCCAGCAGGGGGCTCGGTCTGGACGCACGCCGTCAGCGCGGGCGAGGTGCTCTCGGTGGCGCAACTGGTGCGAGAGCTGAGAGCGCTGCTGCGGGGGAATCCGGACTCCGTCCTCACCACGACGATCCGGGACGCGCTCGACGTTGCCGAGAAGCGAGCGCCCGGTGTCTACTCCTCCCGGACTTTCTTGCCGCTGGACTTGCCGGCGACGCTCGGGTCGCTGGCAGACCGGGTGGCGCCTCGTTTGATGCTGCTGTCGGAGACGGACTTCTGGCCCAACCTCCTGCTGGAGATGCGTCGGCGCCGAGTTCCGGTCTATCTGGTGAACGGCCGCATCTCGGCCCGGGCGGGCGAAGGCTACCGGATGGCCCGCGCGCTCTTCGCGCCGGCGCTGGCGGCCGTGCGCCTGTTCTTCGTTCAGCGCGACGAGGACTGCGAGCGGCTGGCCGCGGCCGGCGTCCCCGAGCGCCGGCTTCGCGTTCGCCCCAGCACCAAGTACGAGCGGCCCGGCGGGCCACCGTCTCACGGGAACCTCGCGGCCGACTGGCTGCGCCGCGGCGGCCGGCGCATCGTTGTGGCCGGTTCCACGCACGAGGGCGATGCTGCTAGAGGCGTCGCGCGGACTTGGCGGCTGGGTCCGTGTGCTCGCCCCGCGCAATCCGGAACGCGCGGCACGGGTGGCCGCGCTGGCCCCGCGGGCGCTGCGCTGGTCGGCTCGCACGGGCGACCGCCTCCCCGGCGAAGTCGACGTGGTCGTCGTCGACACGATGGGAGACCTCGACGCCATCTACGCCGCAGCCGACTTGGTCGTGGTAGGCGGCAGCTTCGGTCGCTGGCGAGGCCACAACTTCCTGGAGCCCGCCTGGCATGGAAAGCCCGTCCTCTGCGGTCCGGACATGGCCGATTTCGCCGCCGACGCCTCCCTGTTCTTGCGCGATGGCGCGCTGCTGCAGGTGGCCGACGCAAGTGAGCTTCGCGCGGCCTTCTCCGAGCTGGCCGCCAACCCGGACGCCGCTCGCGAGATGGGCGCTCGGGCCCGCGCGCTGGCCGCCTCCGGTCAGGGAGTCAGCCGCAAGCTCGCCGAGGAGATAGCGGAGGACCTGGCGAGAACGAAGCCGGAGCGTGCCGTGGGCGAGGGACTTGTCGCCTCCCGGGCGCAGGCGGAGCCGAGCCACGCGCCGGCACCTGGGGCCGTTTTCCGAGGTCCCGCTTCTTCCCTGCGAGTCCTCGTGGCGGTGGGCTCCTCGGGACTTGGCGGAGGAGAGCGGCACGCCGTGACGCTCGCCCGGGAACTGCGCGACAGCGGGCTCGCCGATCCCACGCTCGCCTGTCGCGGCGGCGGTTGGCTCGAAGCTCAGGCGCGCGCGGCGAAGCTCCCGATCGTGACGCTGCCTTTCCTGCAAGGGCCCGATCCCTTCACGGTCGCCGGCCTCGCAAGATGGCTTTGCGTGGGCGGCTTCGACCTCCTGCACACCCACCTGAACTGGGCATCGTTCCTGGGCGGTCTCGCTGCTCCGCTGGCGGGCGTGCCCTGCGTCGCCACGGTCCACGGACTCTCGCGCGCCGGCTACTACCGTACGGCCGAGCGCTTGATCGCCGTATCGGAGACGGTGCGCCGGCGCCTCGTTCGCTCGCTCGGAGACGGCCAGCCGATCGATCTCGTCTACACCGGACTGCCGCCGATCCCGGCGCCGGACTCCCGCCGGCTGACCGCGCTGAGGGACAGGCTCGGATTGAGCGCCGCAGAGCCGGTCTTCACCGTCATCGGGAAGTTCCATCGCAACAAGAACCAGCGGCTGCTGCTGGAGGCGGCCAGGCTGCTGCCGGCCTCCGAAGCCTGGCGCGTGATGCTGGTGGGAGCAGGCCCGGAAGAGCCGGCGCTGCGCGAGGTAGCGGCGCTCCTGGGCGATCGCGTCGCTTTCGCCGGAGAGATCGACGACGTCTCGACCGTTCTCGGCGCCTCGTCGCTCGTGGTTGTTCCCTCCTTGGAGGAAGCCTTCGGGCTCGTGGCCCTGGAGGCCCAGATGGCGGGGGTTCCGGTCGCCGCGTCCCGCACGGGCGGGTTGGAGGAGCTGGTGGAAGACGGAGTCAGCGGCCGGCAATTCGAGCCTGGCGACGCGCGCGGACTCGCTTCTATCCTGGGCGACTATCTCTCCGATCCCGGCAGCTTCGTTCCCCTGTCGCGCGCGGCGCGGGACGCCTCCGCCCGCTTCTCCCCCGCAGCCATGGCGCGCGCCACCTGCGCCGTCTACGAGGCGACTCTGGAGCAGGTGCGGGTCCGCTAACGCCCGTAGGACTCCCCGCCGATACCCATGATGCTATGGATCAGCTAGGCGTGGTCACTTCCGTGCTCGTCCTGTCCACATTGCTCGTGTCGCTCGAGGACATCCGCCGACTGTGGCGTGGGCGCAATGGCAAAGCGGACTCCACCAGTCCGATTTCGCCCGCACCGGAGGCGCAATGCCAGGTCTCCGAGCCGCCGGCAGGCGATCTGATGGCCGCCGTGCTCTCGGATCTGGAGTCCGACGACGAGCGCCGAGTCGGCCGCGGCCTCTCGCTGGTCGAGAAAGTCCCAGCCGCCACGATCGCGCCACGCCTGATCCAGATGCTGCGCCACCCCCGAGACGAGGTGAGCGCGCGCGCTGCCAAGGCCCTACTCCAGATGAACGCTCCCGAGAGCCTGGAGCCGCTTTACCTCTACTTCACGGCGCGCGGCTCCACGCTGAAGGCTTGAGGCGGGGGGGCTCCCGACCGTCCGCAAACCTTCGACGAAGGTCGTCTTTTGTCGATGGATCGGGGGATGGCCCCGACTGAGCTGCCTCGCCGCTTGTCGCTTGCAACCGCCGTTGCCCTGGCGGCGGGGTTGGGGCTGACCGTCTTCCCGGCGGCGGCGCGCGCGCAGAAAGGCGGCGCTCCGAAGGCTGCCGCGGCTGCTCCTGCGGGACGCTTGCTCTCCTTGCCGGACGCGATCCAGCTCGCGCTGACGGCCTACCCGCGCATCGAAGCGGCCACCCATGCCGAGGAGGCCGCCGAGCACGAGATGCGCGCAGCCGAGGCGCTGAAGCTTCCGCGCCTGAGCCTCCAGAACATCCTCAAGGATTCGGACAATTTCAAGCGATTCACTCCTCTGGGGCCCATCGGCCCCATCCTGAGCGACATCAACAACGACTCGGCGTCGATCACAGGCGCCGTGATCGAGCTGCCCGTGTACGTCGGCGACCGGCTGGCCATCCTCCCACGAATCGCCCAGAAGAAGAAGGATGCCCAGCAGCAACTCAAGCGCAAGCTGGTGCAGGACGTCATCCTCGAAATCCTGGAGCTCTACCTCGACGTGCTCGTTCGGGAAAAGGAGGTCAAGATCGAATCCGAACGCCTCAAGTCGCGCGAAGCCGCGATCCGTCAAGCGCAAGAGCAGGTCAAGGGCGATCCGCTCGCTTCACCGAAACTGCTCGGGCTGGAACTGGAGGCCGCGGAGCTGCGCGAGCGCGCCGCCGGACTCCGCGCCGGCACCGAAGCGGCTCGCCAGAAACTGGCTGCGCTCACG
>JACQFU010000108.1 GCA_016199905.1 Candidatus Wallbacteria bacterium | reverse complement strand
TGTCGCGGAGCTTGCGGCACTGCGCCAGCGCCAGGCGGCCTGGGTTTGTCGAAGGACGAGGTGGGTGGTTCTCGGCGTCCCGAGTCGAGTTCGGACGAACGTTTCAATGCCGGGTCCCGCGAGCCGTGAACTCATCCCAACAGGCGTGAGCGAGGTCAGAGAGTCAGGCCTATTGTCCGTTCGTGCCGGGCCTCTCAAGACGCAATGCAGATTCCCGGGAGTGGCCGCTCGGCAGGCTCGGGAGAGGGGTCGGCGCGAACGCACGACATCCCTCTTTCTGACGCCGCTCCACAGCGCGCCCGGGTACTGGCTCAGAAACGTCCCGTTTGCTAGACTGGGCTTCGAGACGATTGCTTGAGCGCTCCGGCCGCGGAGTCCCAGGGCCATCTCGGGAGGTGTGGGGATGAGCGACTTGGCAAGCCCGAGCAGGGGACTCTGCAGGATCTTCGGGCTCCTGCTGCTGATCGGCTGGCTCTCGCCGGGGCGATTGCATGCCCAAAGCGCCGCCGGGGCCAAGCCGTTGTCGTCGGCACCTGTGACGGTCGACGTGCCGCTGCATCGCCTCCCCTCCGTCGTGAAGAAGTGGGCCCACGGCGCGCCCGATCTCGTCATCGAGCTCCTCTCGCCATCCACCGCCGGCCGCGACCACGTCACCAAGCGCCAAGCCTACGCCAAGCACAAGATCCCCGAATACCGGATCGTCGACCCCGAGGCCTGCACGGTGACAGTCCTTGCCCTCGAGGGCGAGCACTACGACAAGCTTGCCAACGTCGCCGGCGACGTCCCCATTCCCTCGAAGGTGCTGGCCGGCCTTCCTGTTCTTGCCTGCGACCTCTTCAGGGATTGACGGCTTCGCAACTCTCGGTTCCTCGCGGTAATGCCAGCGGCGACGGTTCGATGGACACGGAGGCTGACGGGGGGGGGCAATCGACGACCTATCCGCGATGTCCGTGCGGTGTCCCCGGCCGTGGCGCTGCGGTACCTACGTGCGGCTTCTGGAACCACACAAATCATCCAACAGATGCAATAACTCTCGATGACGCTCGCCGGTTCCCGGCGACTCCTCTCGCCGAGTATCGCCGAGCGCCGCTCGCACCCTCTCTACGTCCAGGGCCAGCCCATTCCGGGCACATCGCGCCAGCATCAATCGGCAGTCGTCCAGGTCCCGCTCCGACAGACGAGCCGACTTCAACAGCAGGAACAGCGTAGGCGTCGGCCGGTAGATCGTCGACTGACCGGCGCGCAGCAGCACCTCCACTTGCTCCCGCCATCCGGGAATCCGGTGGACAAAGTAGTCCGCCGCCGAATTGACCGTCTCCACGGCCAAGCCGAGACGGCCGACACAGTCGAGCAGCCGGTATCTCTCCTCGGATGTTGCACGCATTCCTACGAGGTCCAGATCCTCTGTCACGCGTCGCTCGTCCAGCCAGATGGCCACAAGCGCTCCGCCGACGAGCAGCCACTCGCCACCCAGTTCCTCGGCCAGCTTCCGAAGTAGGTCCCGGATCTCCACGAGTCCGAGTACGCTCGGCTTCACCAGTGCTACACTTTCAATGAGAGCATGTCCGTTCACACGCAAGGGCCGTCCGCCAGGGAGGCTACCACCCTCGAGCAGGCCTGGCAAACCCTCGTCGAAGGCGGTGTGCCCCTCGGTCCCGCGCATCCGCGCACGAATCCTCCAGCCGCTGCGCTGCTGGCCGACGCGCTCTGCATCGTGATGAACCAGGCTGCCTTGCCCGTTGCCCAAGACGCCGAGGCGCTCTTCGCAACGCTGCGCGCCTGGCAGGCGCATTGGCCGAGCTCCTTTGCCGGTCTGCTAGGTGGGCGAGGCCTGGGTTTCCTGGACCGCCTCGAGCCGAGTGTCAAGGACCGGAACCGCTACCTGAAGCTGCGCCGGATCGCGCTATCGCATCTGGCCCGGGTGCTGTGAGAGGCGTGCCTCGCTCTGCCCCGCGACCTCTTCAGGGATTGACGGCTTGACCGCGTCCCCTGACCGTCTCAGGATGAGGGACGGAGGTCTGTCTCGATCCGGGGGCAGGAGGTTTCACATGAATCGCCGAAATCAACCAGGGATCTTGCAGGAGGTCCCGTCGGCCGCGAGGTATGTCACGTTTCGAATCCAGCCGGGCGTCACGGCACGGCAGGTCATCCGGGCGATCCGCGCCCTCGAAGTCTCCGAGGCCATGGTGCTGGGGCTCGGGCCGTCCGCTGTTGCGTCGATCGGCGCAAACGTGCCCGGCCTCAGACCCTTTCCTCGGCTTTCCGGCCCCGGGGCCGACATGCCATCGACCGAGGGGGCGCTTTGGATCTGGTTTCGAGGCGACGATCGAGGCGATCTGGTGCATGCGGCGCGAGCGGCTGGGCAGCAGTTGCAACCGGCATTCTCGGCGCTGGAGACGATCGACGGTTTCCGCCACGGCAGCGGACTCGATCTGACGGGTTTCGAAGACGGCACGGAAAATCCGGCCGGCGCCAAGGCTCGCTCGGTGGCCTTGGTTCAGGGGCGAGGAGCAGGACTCGACGGCTCGAGCTTCGTCGCCGTCCAGCGCTGGGTCCACGACCTGACGCGCTTCGATGCGATGAGCGCCGGTGAGCGCGACATGGCGATCGGCCGTCGCCGCGACGGCAACGAGGAGATCCTGGATGCACCTGCTTTCGCCCACGTGAAGAGGACGGCACAGGAGAGTTTCGAGCCCCCCGCGTTCGTGTTGCGCCGGTCGATGCCCTGGACCGACGGAGCGTCCTCGGGGCTGATGTTCGTCGCTTTCGGCGCGAGCTTCGATCCGTTCGAGGCCCTCTGCCGGAGAATGATCGGCGCCGAGGACGGTATCGTGGATGGACTGTTTCGGTTTACCCGTCCGGTCACGGGCAACTACTTCTGGTGTCCACCGCTTCTCGACTGCAGGCTGGATCTCGGGGCGCTCGGCGCGCGCGGCTGACGCGATCGGAGCGGCCGATGCGGCGAGCAATGGTCGCGATCCGAGAGTAGGCTTCCTCTGTCACCTCTGCGCCGGCAGACTCACGACGCGCGCCGCGGGCACGCTCAGAAGGTACGCGGTGCCTCGTTCGAGCGTAAAGTTGGCGCCAAGGCCCGGGGCGTAGGTTTCGAAGCGGCCCGAGAAGCCAATCCGGGCGACGTGGTTCCGCTTCATCCGGCACTGGTCCAGGTAAGCTGCATCGTCCTTGCGATCGGGGCCCAGAATCAGCGGCAAGGCGAGAAGCGTTCGATAGTGGTGCATCTCGCGGCTGGGCCGGAGCCCGGATGCGTTGAGCGCAACCGTGCATAATTTGAGCACGGCGTTGTACGCGATCCCGAACTTCCAGTCGAGGTCGTCGATCTCGTCTGCGACCGCGAGATCGCGCTCGGCGATCGCCAAGAGCTGCGCCACCTGAGCAGCAGTCGCCTCGTGAGGCACCAGCCAACCGTTCTCACGCCAGCGCGTCAAGCTCACGCGGGCCTCCAACTACGAACAGCTTCGGCTTCGAGAGCACGTTCTCGATGAATGCGTCTTGCGTGTTCCGTCTTGCGTGGAACTCCTCTGCATCCATGACGATCGGATTTATGTCGCGGCCGATTCGCTCTGACAGGCCGGCCAGCAGGCGCGATGTCTCTCGAAGGCCGATGGAGCCCACAATCATGAGATCGACGTCACTACGGCCCCGCTCGGCGCCCGCTGCCATGGAACCGAAGACGAAGGCCAAGTCGATCTGCGCGCTCCCCAGCGCCTCCCGTAGCAGGCCGGCCAGCCCGTCGGTTTTCAGCACCAGACTCCGCAGGTCCCCGTACAGGGGATGATCCGTGTTGGCCGCGTAGTAGAGTCGGTTCCCGTCTCTTCTCGAGACGACAAGGTCCATCGCCAAGAGCTTCCTGAGCTCCTCTCGGACTGCTCCCACGGTCATACCCGACTCCCTTTCGATGGCCCGTACGTGCAGTTCCTTCTGTCGCAATGCGAACAGCAACCGAAAGACCTCGGCACGGGTCTTCGACAGGAACAGCTCCTCAAGAAAGCGCATATTGTGTAGCGTCACTATACAACTGAGTCGTGACGCTACACAATATCTTCAATCTGACGCAAGGCCCCGAGAAGCGCGCCTAATGGTAGGCCATCGATCGTGGCCACGAAGATTCCCTGGCTCGAGTCGAACGTCCCCTGGCTGCTCGGCTTCACGTCGGCCTGCGGACGACGTTTCGCGCCGGTGACCTCGACGGCTGTCTTGGCGGGCGGGCTCGAGTAGATGCCGTTGTTCGTGACGAGCTCGAAAGCGTAGGTGCCGGTGCGATCCGAGAGTAGGCTTCCTCTGTCACCTCTGCGCCGGCAGACTCACGACGCGCGCCGCGGGCACGCTCAGAAGGTACGCGGTGCCTCGTTCGAGCGTAAAGTTAGCGCCAAGGCCCGGGGCGTAGGTTTCGAAACGGCCCGAGAGGCCAATCCGGGCGACGAATGACGCGCCCGTCAACTGCGCGAGACGCGATGCGTCATAGTTGGCGGGGACGCCCGCGGGAAAGCCGACCAGGTTCAGGCCTCGCGCCAGCGAACGCTGCCGGCTGGCCTGGGTCCAGGGTCTCCCCCGCAGGTTGCGCGTGGCCGGCGCTTCCGGCCGGAACACCAGATACCCCTGATTGCCGACAACGGGGAAGGGCGATCTTCCTAGCCCCGGGTGGTACACCTCGAATCGGCCGGCACCGTCGAGCCCGGGTGCGACTCGAACCACGTAGCCGCTGCCCGGCCGTCCCAGAAGCGAGTTGACGACTTCGAACGCGCTGTAGGGCGCGCCCGTCGTGGACGGATCGATTGGCAGCGAGACCAGGCTGGTGCCTTTCCGCAACGCGAGCGTGTCGGTTGCCTCGACCTCCGGCACTACCCTTACGACTCCCAAGACGGGCTCGCTCGCCTGCGAGTCATCCACCACGACGAGCTGGAACCGGAGGTCGCGGCTTTGCCCCTCGCCTCGCAAGTCCGGAGTCACGAAGGTGGTCACTGCCGAGAACGGGTTCGAGAGCAGCACGCCAGGTCCCGCGAGTTGGGTCCAGCGGAAACGCAGGTTGCCGACGGCGTTGGGGCCCCGGTCGGCGGAGGCGCGACCGTCCATCGCGACCGTCGAACCCGGCGGGACTTCGGCCAGACCCGGCTCCTGGGCGGACGCCGAGAACAGGGCCTTCGAGAGGACGCCGCCGCTGGAGCGCACCTGGACCGTGAAGGCAGCCTCAGGCACGCCGTTCTGGGCCGTGTCGACCACCACGCGGATCCGTTGAGAGACCTCCACTCCGGTCGGCCCGCCAGTCTCGTCGAGCTTGGCGACGGCACATTCGAAAGTGTGAACCCGGGAGGTCGTGGGCTCGAAGCTCGCGGTCGAGACGAGGTCTTCGGTCTGGTCGAGGACGGGAGAATCCAGCCTCACGGCCGGCCCCCCGACCTGTCGCCAGACGAAGGTCAGCTTGGCCTTGATGGGAGGACGGCCGACGTCCGGGTCCGTGACGAGGGCCTTGAGGGTGACGCGCGTCGGGATGCGAACGCGGAGGCTTCGAAGGGCCTTGGTGGAGGCGGCTTCGCCTAACCCGTCGCCGCGTGCGTCCGTGGTGGAGGCGCTGGCCTGCAGCGACAGAGCGGGCGCGCCGGTCTCCGGCCGCCGCACCAGCAGGTCGATCGCGGCGGGAGGGCTCGAGGCGCCGGCCGGATCGGTCACAATCAATTCGAACTTCAGCCGGCCGGCCGAGGTCGGGACGAAACGGATCGAGAATGCGGAGGCGGGGTCGAGCAACGCGACCGAGGGGCCTGCTGTCTGGCGCCACCGGTAATTCAGACTCCGAATATCCAGCGGGTCCGGATCGGAGGAGCGCGATGCGTCGAGCACGACAGTCTGACGGCCCGCCACGAACGCTCCGCCGACGGGCTCCGGGCTTACGCCGATCTCGGCTCTCGGAGGCGAGTTGGAGGCGCCTACCAGGAGATCCACTTCGTCGGGAGGACTCTGCAGCCGGCCGTTGTCGACCGTGAGCGCGAAGGCGTACTCGCCTTCCACGGGCGGCACGAACGTCGGGATGGCGCTCGTGCTCGAGGAGAGCGTCACGGGCGCCCCTCGCAGTTGGACCCATCGATAGGCGAGCGGTAGCGACGGCACGTTGGGATCGCTGCTCTGTCGGCCGTCGAGCCGCACGAAGGGCCGCAGGTCGTCCGAGATGGGCGCGACGGGGTCGGGCACTGAGGCCTCCAGGCGTCCCGGCCCAAGGAAGCGCGCTCGGAAGCTCTGGGAGGAACCCGCATCTGCCGTCGGGCGAAGCCGCAAGACCTCTCCGCGAGTTCGCTCGACAGGAGAGTCACCAGGCCGGGTCGAGCGCTCGAGCCCCCTTGGGCGTCGAACTCCAGCCGCACCAGCACGCCGCCCCGGACGACGTCGGGCGGTCCGACGCTCTCCACGCGCAGCAGTCCGGCCGCCAGCAACGTCACGGCCGGAGCCAGGGGAGCGGCGTCCCCCGGGTTCGAGCGCGGCGCGCCGAGAAGCACCGGGTCGAAGCCGATCAGGAGCGTCACGCGCCGAAGCGGCTCGCGGAGGGTCCCGAGTCCGACGTCGGCCAGCAACGTATCGCCTCGCGCCTGGGTCGTCACCGCGGCTTCGGGAGGGTCCGCCTGGACGACGGTCAGGTTGAAATCGCGTTCGGCGACGGCCGGTGGCGCGGACGAATCGGCGACCTGAAGCCGGAAACCGAAGCTGCCGCTCTGTGCGGCCGTTCCCGAAAGCAGTCCGCGAAATGGGTCGAGGAAGACACCGGCGGGCAGCTCTCCTCCGATGACGGAGTAACGATAGGGGGCCACGCCGCCCGAGGCCTGCAGCACCAGCGAGTAGCTGACCCCGACGCTCGTGGACGGGAGGGCAGGCAGGGAGACCCAGGCCAGCGGCTGGACCGCTACGGGCGCATCGACGATCGAGGCGACGCGATAGCCGTAGCGATTTCCGGAACTGTCGCTAACGAGCCGCAGCCGCACGGTCGCCCCGGGCACGCGCAGAATGCGCCCGGCGAGCGCTCGTCCGGTGAACGGACTGCCGGTCGCCGGCGTTCCGTCTGCGCCTGTGACGTAGAGGAAATCGAAACCGGCCTCCAGTTCGGTCTGTCCGTCGAAGGCGACGAGGACAGATCCGGGGCTGCGCTCGGCCGTGAAGCTCTGGACATCCTCGGCCCCGTCGGCGTAGGGGTGGGCGCTCTCGGGCAGGACAGAGCCGCCGGACGCAAAAACCGGGAGGGTGTAGTGGCGCAGGCCGGCGCCTCCCGCTGCATCGAGCACCTTCACGTCGAAGCCGAACTCACCCGTCGAGGTCGTGACTCCCGAGAGGACGCCGCTGGCGGTCTCCAGATGGATGCCAGGAGGCAATGCTCGCGGGTCGGCGACGCTCCATCGCAGCGGCTCGGAGCCTCCCACTGCCGTCAACTGCTGCTGGTAGTTCTGCCCGCGGCGAACCCCGGGCAACGACGCGGGCCCCACAAGGAGCGCCACCGTCGACACCGCGGGGTCGGCGGCCGAGACGTTGACGGCGCGGTAACCGAAGCCCGAGACGGACCCGTCGGAGACGAGTCTCACAGTCAGGGTGTCGCCCGGGACTTGCAGCGTCACTCCCGCCAGTGCCCGGCCGGTGAAGGGGCTTCCGGCAACGGGAGCTCCGGAGCCGTCGAGCACGTGAAGGAAGTCGAAGCGCTCCTCGACGGCGGTGCGGTCGTCGAAGCTCACGACCAGGCCCGATGGGTGGCCCGCGAGGCGGAAGGTTTTGGACTCTGCGGAGCTCGCCGGGTAGGGATGGGGACTCTCGGGGAAGTCGTCAGGGGCGACGGGCCGGACATCGAGCGCGTAGGTCCTTATAGGAGCCGAAAGACCGTTTGCATCCTTTGCTAGTACCGCGAAGCGGAATGAGCCTACGGCCGCGGGTGTCCCGGAGACGAGGCCCTCGGAGAAGTCGGACGCGAAGCCCGGCGGCAAGGAGCCTGCAACCAGCGTAAAGCGGTACGGAGCCACGCCGCCGGCGGCCTCGAGCGTGAAGCCGTAGGACCGGTCGAGGGTGGCGTCGGGCAGGCCCGTCGTCACGAGCAGGGGGGACGTGGAGAGGGGCTGCGTCGCGACCGAGAGGAGGTAGGTCCCCGTGGCCGTGTTCTGGAAGGCGCGAACCCGGGCAAAGTAGGTGCCGGCGACGGAAGGCCGGAACGCCGGGATCCTGGACGTGCGGGCGCCGTCGGCGTCGTCGTTCTCGGCCAGAACACGCGCGCCGTCCCGATCGAAGAGCGTGAGGACCGTGTCGCCCAGCGTCCCGGCCAGCGTGCGCAGGTCGTAGGAAGAGCCGGGCGCCGCGTCGAAACGGAAGAAGTCGACGTCGTCGCCGCGCTCGAGCTCGCCTGAGGCGGGGGCGCCGCCCGCGACGACGGAGTCTCTTGCTCCCACGTCCGCGGTCCGGTCGGGATGGTCGTCGCCGGTCCGCTGGGAGGGCACTCGTATCCGCCGTACGCGGTGGTTGGCGGTGTCGGTGAAGAGGACGTCGCCGCCGGTCAGCGTGGCGATCCCCTGCGGCCCGCCCAGCGCCGCACGCAGGGCCGAGACGCCGTCGGAGGCGAACCCACGCTGCCCGGTCCCTGCCAGCGTGCGGATGTTGCCGGAGACGGTAAACGCACGGATGCGATTGCCGTCGCGTTCGGCCACAAGGACTTCGTCGCCGGCCCGCACGGCCAGCCGCACGGGCGAGAAGAGTTGCGCCTTCGCCGCGAGGTCGCCGTCTCCCAGGCCGCCGGCCAAGCCGGTGCCCGCGATCTTCTCGATCGCGCCGGTCGTCAGGTTGATACGGCTCACCCGGTGCCCGAACAGCTCGGCAACCAGCAGCCTCCCCTGGGAATCGAACGCCAGCCCCGCGGGCCCGTTCAAGGACGTTCCGGAGATCGCAGTCCCCGGCGTCCCGTCGCCGGCCACGGTGCGAACGAGCCCCGTGCGGAGGTTGATCCCGCGCACGCGGTGATTGCCCGTATCGGCGACCAGCAGCTCGTGGTCGCCGGCGGCCGGCGCGAGCAGGAGCAGGCCTCGGGGCTGGTTGAAGGATGCCTGTTCGGCGGGGCCGCCGTCGCCGCCGAAGGTCTCCAGACCGTTGCCCGCCAGGACCCGTACGGTGCTTCTGGCGAGGTCGACCTCGCGCACGCGGTCGTTGTACCTATCCGAGATGTATAATTTTCCGTCACCGGATAAAGCCAGTCCGAATGGCGCCCCCACGGCCACGCCAGTCGCGCTGCCCGAATCGCCGCCCGGCTCCAGCTTGCCGTTGCCCGCCACGGTCGCGATAGCGCCGCCCGGCGCGAACCGGCGCACGCGCGCGCCGCCGGCCTCGGCCACGTAGACGTTGTCCTGGCCGTCGACCGCGACGTCGACCGGGCCGTTGAGCGAGGCGGAGGTGGCCGGTCCGGTGTCGCCGGCAGAGCCCGCGGCGCCCGTGCCCGCCAGCGTCTCCAGGACGCCGCTGGCCGCCGCGCTTCCCGCGGCCAGCACGTCCACCTGGGTCGAACCCTGGCGGACGGTCGCCTCCAGCAGCAGCAGCGCGGCCCCGGCAGGTTGCAGGATGGGGCGGGCCTGGCCGGCCGCGTCGAAGAGGAAAAACTCCAGCCGGTCTCCGGGGGCAGCCGCGTCGGAGTTCGTGAAGTCCACGAAGGAGAGCGTGTAGAAGCCCGAGTCGGCCGATACCGGCGACTCGCTCAACTTGCCCGTACGGGCGTTGCGGACTTGCAACCGCGAGCCCGACGGCGGGAAATCGCCGCTTTCCAACCGCACGACGCCGAAGAGGCGCAACAGATCCGTCGGCTGCCCCGTGGCCGCTCCGACCTGCACATCCACGCTGGAGCTGGCGACGCCGCCGCGGCCGTCGCTGGCGGTGAGACTGAAGCGCAGCGTGCCCGGGGCAAGCGCCACGAAGGAGGGCGTGAGCGTCGAGGGGCCGTTCAGGGCCACCGGCTGAGTCCAGGTGTAGCTGAGCGGATCGCCGTCGGGGTCCGTGGCGATGCCCGCGAAGCGCACCGCCGTCCCGACGCTGACCACCAGGCTCGGCCCGGCACTGACCACCGGTGGCCGGTTCTTCTGGATAGCGATCGAAAAGGAGGCGTTGGCCGGCTGGGCAGCGAGAGCGTTTCCCGCGAGGTCGGCAGCGCGCAGTGCGACGGTATAGGTGCCGTTATCGGCAGACGTGAAGCCCTGAGTGAGCTCGAAGAACGTGCCCGAGAGGTCGCCCGACATGACGCCAATGATGAGCCGGCCCGCGCCCGAACTGATCTGGAGTTGCGGCAACTGCGCCAGCCGCTCGGAAAAGGTTGCGCGGATCGTGAGCGGACCTGCCGCCGTGAGGTTCTGGCCGGGAACGAAGGTGAGCACGGCCGTGGGCGGTGTGGAGTCGACGGGTCTCGAAGCGATGTCGGCAGGCGCCTGCGAGGCGATGACGTTGTCGGAGCGAGAGGATTCGACGATGGCGCCGGCGGGATCGACGCTCAGCAGCAGAAAGTAGCGGCCCGGGGCGAGTGCCGGCGGGACGGCAAGCGAGGGAAATCGATCGGCGCCGGTGCCCGCGGCCAGCAGCGGGACGGTGTCGTTTCCGGCGGTCGGATCGCCCGCGCCGAGGGACGCGTCGGTCGAGAGGAAGAAGGTGAGGCCGAAGCTGCTCGTGACGTCGAGCGTCCCCCCGTTCTCGACGCGCGCTGCTGCCGTGAAGGCGTCGCCGGCCCGGAGCGCGGCCGCCGTATTGGAGAACGACACGAAGCGGGCGACCAGGTTGGGGACGCGGGCGACCGGCGGCGTGACCGAGAGGCTCGAGGGCGAGACGGCGTTGTTGTCGGTCTCGTCGCTTTCGGCGACGGTGCCGGCGGAGTCGGCGGCGAGAGCGACAAAGTAGGTGCCCGGACCGATCGAGGCGGACACGACGAAGCGGCCGGATACGGTGGCCGTGATTCCGGCGGAGAGAGCAGGCAGTCCGGTGGTGCCCAGGAGCGGCGGCACGGCCGAGAGCGTGGGAGAGCTGGAGAGCAGGAAGGCCGCCTGGCACGCAGGAGAGGCGGCCTGGCCGGAATTGCGTACGATGCCCGTGACGGCGAGGACGTCGTTGACGGCGACGGAGGCGGTCCCGGCTGCGGCGCCGGCCGAGACGGCGACCAGGTTGGGGCGAGGCGAAGTGGCCGTGACGCGGACGGAGGCCGAGGCGGAGGCCGCGCGGGAGTCGGTCACGGTGACGGCGAACGCATAGGAGCCCTCGGAGAGCGGTCCGACGGTGATGGCCGAGGACGCGGGCGTGGAGATGGAGACGGACGGGCCGGACGTCTGAGTCCAGGCATAGGCAAGCGCATCGCCCGAATCGGCGTCGGAGGCGGTGGCGGTGAGCGTGACAGCGCTGGCCGGGACTACAGTGCGGTCGGCGCCGGCCGACACGGTGGGGGGCGTGTTCACGATAACGGACACAGAAGCTCTGGAGGAGCTTCCGGACCCGTCGGATACAGTGAGTTCGATTGTGTAGACTCCTGCGGCGGTTGCGGAGAAGCCGGCGGTGCGCGCCGTGACGACCGTCAGGGTTGTGCCCTGGGGAAGCGTGGCCGGCGAGCGGACGGCCCAGGCGTAGGTGAGGGTCGTGCCCGTCTGGCTCGTGGCGCTTCCTGTGAGAGTGACGGTGGCGCCCGGCAAG
>JACQFU010000107.1 GCA_016199905.1 Candidatus Wallbacteria bacterium | reverse complement strand
CACGCCATCCACCCCGCTCTGCCCCTCATCGTGGTGACCGCGCTCGCGACGGTCGACACCGCGGTGGAGGCGATGCGCCTGGGGGCCGTGGATTACATCAAGAAGCCCTTCGAGCCCGAGGAGGTGAAGCTGCTCATCGAGCGGGCACTCAAGCAGCGGCAGCTCGAAAAGGAGAACACCCAGCTCAAGGACCGCATCCGCAGGGAAGCGCTGGCCGGCGTGGTGTCGCAAAGCCCTGCCATGAAGACCGTCGTAGCGCTGGTGCAGAAGATCGCGCCAGCCGACGTGACCATCCTCATCCAGGGCGAAACGGACACCGGCAAGGACCGAATCGCGCGACTGCTCCACGCCCTGTCGCGCAGGGCCGACCATCCGTTCGTCTCGCTCAACTGCTGCGCGATCCCGGAAACCCTGCTGGAAAGCGAGCTGTTCGGCCACGTGAAGGGCGCCTTCTCGGGCGCCTCCACCGACCGGCGCGGGTTCCTGGCGGAGGCCAACGGCGGGACGCTGTTCCTCGACGAGATCGGCGACCTCTCGCTGGCACTGCAGCCGAAGCTCTTGCGGGTGCTGCAGAGCGGCGAGTACTACGCCGTGGGCAGCCACAAGTTGCAGAAGTGCGAGGCCCGGATCCTCACCGCAACCAATCAGGATCTGGGCGCGCTGGTCGACCGGGGAGCCTTCCGGGCCGATCTCTACTACCGCATCAACGTGGTCAACGTGACCTTGCCGCCGCTGCGGGAGCGCCACGAGGACGTGCCGATCCTGGCCCGCGAGTTCGCGGCGCACTACGCCTCGCGCTTCGGCGCAGGCCCCACGGCTCTCGACGCCGAGGCGCTCGCATTCCTGGCAAGCTATCCGTGGCCGGGAAACGTCCGGCAGCTCGAGAACGTGATGGAACGTAGCGTGCTCGTGGCCTCGGGCGAACGGATTCGAAAGCAGGACTTGCCGAGCGAGCTGCTCTGCGACGAGAAGTCGCTGGCGTCCGTACCGGGCCAGGGCTGGGAGGCCGCGCGAGACGCCTTCGAGAAGGCCTACCTGAGCCGCCTGCTCGAAGAAGCGGAGGGCAACATCGTCACCGCCGCGCGGATGGCCGGCGTGCACCGCGCCACGCTTTACAAGTGGCTCACGCGCCACGGACTGCACCGGGGGGAGGAGTCGTGAGCGTCGCGAGCCGACGACGCGGTTGTCGCCCGACGGCGACACGGGCTCGTGCCGCACTGCGTCAGGGCGCCGGCGCCGGAACCGCCCGGGAGTGTCGCCGGCAGGCGACGAACGGCATGCTGCAAGAAACACGAGATTACAGCATTGATGCGGCTTTTCGAAGTTGGCACCGGTCGTGTTTGGCTCATCTCCGACACGGAGGTGAGCTGGATGAAAGAGATCAAAGAGAAGAGCGTTTGGGTCGGTGCGCTGGTCGGCACCGTGATGTTCCTGGCCGCAGGGTTGGTCCCGGCACTGTTGTACGGAGGGTACCTGGGAGTGCTGATCGGATCGACGCTGATCGGAGGACCGGTGGAGGCCGGCGGGGTCGGCGGGTATCTCGTCCTGGTCGGGATGGCCGTCGGAACGGTCAGCGTTTGGTTCCTGTTCATTGTGGCTGGCTCGGCCGTGGGCGCGATGTCGTCCTGGACCTACGCCAAGCTCCACAAGTCCGATGAGGCCGAGTAGGCCGCCGCGGACCGGAGGTCGATGAACGATGAAACGGTCGATACCGCTGTGGAACGGCATCCTCTGCGCGCTCGCCGTCCAGGCCCTGGCGGTGCCCTGGGCGGCGGCGCAGGCCCCGGACAAGATCAAGCCGGTCTCCGCCGCGTGCCTGGAGTGCCATGAGACCTGGAGCGCGGGGCGCCTGGAACTGTTCACAAAGTCGGCGCACGGCCGGAAGTCCTGCCTCGACTGCCACACCGGCATGGCGGAGTACCCGCATACGACCGCCGCGGCCAGCGCCTACGGCGCCTGCGCGAAGTGCCACGAGGACGCCGCAAAGGGCTTCCTCGCCAGCGCCCACAAAGCTGCCGCGGGCCGCGGCGTGAAGGCCTTCCAGCACGAGTGCAAGGCCTGCCACGGTGAGCCGCACCTCATCGTGAAACGGCTCCTCGTCAAGGAACCCATGGACACCTGCAGCCATTGCCACGGGAGCAAGGCCATGTCGACTCGCCTGGGTCTTCCGACCGCCGTCTGGAAAACCTACGAAAGCTCCGTCCACGGCCAAAAACGCCTGCTCGGCAGCAAGCGCTCGCCCTCCTGCGTCGACTGCCACGGCGCGCACCGCGTGACGCCGCCCGATTCGCCCGGCTCCGAGCTTGGCTTGGCGAGCCGGGCGCAGGTCTGCGCGAAGTGCCATAAGGGCGCGACCCCGATGTTTGCGCTCACGTTCAGCCACGACTCGGTGGACGCGAAAAACTCTCCCGTGGCCCACTCGGTGAGCTGGGTCTACTCGTTCCTCATCGTCTTCACGCTGCTCTTTTTCGGAACGATGATCGCGATGGAGCTCGTCTCCCTGGCGCTGCGAAGGCTCCTCGGCAAGCCGATCCCGCATCCGCATATAGACCCGGAGGAGCGATTCAGTCGTATGCAGCGCCTCCAGCACATCGTCGTCATCGTCACGTTCGTGGTGCTGGTGATGACGGGGTTGCCGCTCTTGACGGGCAACCTCGACTCGGAGACCAAGCTGGTCGGGATGTTCGGCGGCGTCGAGCGGGCCGCCCTGGTCCACCGGGCAGCCGGCACGCTGATGATCCTGGCGACGCTCTGGCACCTGTTCTGGCTCTGGGGTGTGCGACTGCGCGACGAGCTGCCGACCGAGATGCTGCCGAGACCGGGCGACTTCTTCGAGTTCCGCGATCAGCTTCGCACCTACCTGCTGGTTCGCGACGAGTACCCCAAACGCGCGGGCAAGTACGGTTGGATCGAGAAGGTGGAGTACTGGGCCTTCGCCTGGGGCCTGGGCGTGATGGGCCTGACGGGCCTGCTGCTCTGGTTCCCCGTCGCCGCCTCCGCGTGGCTGCCGAAGGGCGGACTCTTCGTGGTCCAGCTCGTCCACGGCTTCGAGGCAATCCTCGCCACCGCCAGCGTCTTCCTCTGGCACTTCTATCAGGTGCACTTGAAGCCCGGCTTCTTCCCGATGAACTGGACCTGGCTGACGGGGAGAGAGAAGTAGGGGGGAGCGCTCTGAGGGCGAGCGTGAGCTGGGTGCGAGGAGACTCGTTCGTGGCGAGAGCCTGGGAGCGCCAAAGCAGTCTCTCATTACTTGAGAGAGCGCAACGAAGGCGACGGCTCTGGTAGACTTCCTCCGAGGTTGTCAGATTGTCCAAAAGGGAGGTAGTGGGGTGTCCATCTGCTCGAGGACCCAGGCGGCCAGAGCTTCATTCCTGCTCCTCGTCTTCCTGGCCTTCGGGATGGGTTCCGTTGCACAGGCCCAGGTCTCCAACCCGGCGGCGACTGCGTCAACGGGCCCCGTCACCGTCTCCGTGTCCCTGCATCGTGGCCTGAACCTGCTCGCCGTGCCT
>JACQFU010000105.1 GCA_016199905.1 Candidatus Wallbacteria bacterium | reverse complement strand
GCTTCATCGGCCGCACGGGCCGCTATCGCTCGGTGTCGTTTCTGGACCCGAGCGGGGCCTTTGTGGCGGGCGCGGGTCCCCGGCCATCGGCCGCCGATTCTCAAACGTTGGTCGAGCGCGCCAAGCTCTTGTCGGGCGGCGAGGTGGTGCTGGAACATCAAGGCGCGGGCCTGTTCCTGGTGACTCCGGTAAGGGGCAAGCAGGGCACTCCGATTGGCTGCCTGGTGTCGGACCTGAACAGGCCCGGGATCGCTCGCCCCATCTCCCACGTCACGTATGCCGGCGTGGGCTACGGCTTCTTGACGGATCGCCAGGGCGCATTTCTGTTCCACCCGCTGCCCGAGTTGCTCGGCCATCGAAGCTTGGAGAGCGGTCCGGTTTCCGGATGGGGACTGACCGAAATGAGCGCATTGCCGCTGGAGAACCCGCCCAGGATCACGGAGCTTTTCCGAGGCGACAAGTGGGTCGTTGCGTTGAGGCGCTTGGCGCGCGCTCCATGGGGCATGGGATTGGCCGTCCAAAAGGACGACCTGTTCGCCAAGGAGAGGCTTGTCGGGCAGCAAATGCTGCTTACGCTGGCGGCGGCGCTGTTCCTGGGGATCGCAATTGTCTCGGCCATTTCCCGGCGGTTGACGGAACCGATCTCGCAGCTGGCGGAGAGCACCGAGGCGCTGGCGCGGGGCGATCTCTCGGTTCGGGTGAACGTCCACTCCGGCGACGAGCTGGAGCATCTGGGGCACACCTTCAACGTGATGGCCGAGAGTCTCCAGGAGAAGGAGCGCTCCATCCAGCAATTCATCCGCGACCTGCGGTCCAAGGAAGGACAGCTGGCGCAGGCCGAGAAGCTGAGCGCCGTCGGGCAGCTGTCCGCAGGCATCGCGCACGAGATCAACAACCCCCTTGGCGGGATCATCCTGAGCGCCCGGATCGTGGAGCGCGCCTCCTCGGGCCACAGCGCCCTGGACGCGGAGCTTCTGCGCAAGCATTGCGGACTCATCGGAGCAAACGTGTCCAGGGCCCAGGAGATCACCCGGGCGCTGCTCGACTACTCGAGGAAGTCGGCCGAGGAGCTGAAGCTCTCGGCCCTGGACCCGAATCCGCTTCTGGAGAAGACCGTGCTGCTGCTGCACCACGAGCTGAAGAAGCGCCAGTTCCACTCGCGGTTGGAGAGCCGGGGAATCATCAGGGCCGATTCCACGCGGTTGCAGCAGATAGTCGTCAACCTGCTCGTCAACGCGGTCCACGCGACCCAGGCCACAGGCTGCGTCACGCTGGAGACCGCCGACGTTGGCTTCACCGAAGAGGACCTGCGGCCCGTCGCGCTGGCGGCCGGGATGTCCGGCGGCCAGTCCTCGGGCATCACCGGCGAGTCCGCGGAAGAGGGAGCAGGCCGGCGCCGATGGATTCCCATCGCGTCGGCGAATCCGACGCTGCAGGCCAGCCCTGGCGACGCGGCGGTCCGGATAGCCGTGATCGATGACGGGCTGGGCATCCATCCTCGCGACCTGCCTCGCATCTTCGATCCGTTCTTCACCACGAAACCGCCGGGCGAGGGGACGGGTCTGGGACTCTCGATCGTGCTCGGGATGGTCGCCGCCATGTCGGGATGCATCGCGGTGGAGACCGAGCTGGGCAAGGGCACTACGTTCGCGATCAAGTTCCCCGTGTCGCACAAGGGGCCTGCGTAGCCGGGGCTCTCGCCAGCTCAGAACCACGGTCCGCCGGAGTGGTGCGTGTCGTACGGATGGTCATGGAACGGCGGCCCTTCTCGGAACGCCGCTATGCGGCGGGCAGCGGCAGCCAGACGGTGAAGCGGCTGCCGGCGCCGAGCGTGCTCTCGGCCAAGCAGCGGCCTCCGTGCGACTCGACGAACTTCTTGACGATGGCCAACCCCAAGCCGGTTCCCGGTCCGCGGCTGCCCTGGCCGCGGCGGAATCGCTCGAAGATGGTCGGCAACTCTTCGGGCGAGATGCCTGGGCCCGTGTCTGCGAATTCGACGCCTACCTCGCCTTTGCCCTGAAGCGTCCGGAGCGTCACGGCGCCGCCGTCGGCCAGGCACTGGACGGCGTTGGTGACGAGGTTTTCGAAGACCTGAGCCATCCGGTCGCGATCCATCTCGACGGTCGTCGGGCAGGCGGGCAACTGAGCCGTCAGACTCACGCCGCGGGCGGCACAGATGGGAAGGAAGTGCTCGACGACACTCCTCAAAAGCTCCGTCAAGTCCGAAGGGTGGAGGTCCATCGAGACGGCGTTTGCGCCCTCCCGGGACAAGGCCAGCAGGTCCTTGATCCGCTGCCCGAGGGCGAAACCATCCTCGGCGATGATCCGCAGCTGATCGCGCACCCGGACGTCGAAACAGTCTTCCTGTTCCTGCAGGGATTGCACCTGGCACAGCATCGAGGTCAACGGGGTGCGAAGCTCGTGGGCGACGTCGGCCAGGATCTCTCTTCGGGCCTGGTCTTGCGCCGACAGCTCCTTCATCGCCTTTTCGAGGTTTCCGGCCATCGCGTTGAAGGCTTCCCCCAGGCGGCCGACCTCGTCGGCGGGACCCGGGTCGATCCGATACGAGAGATCGCCTTTGCCGAGCAGTGAGACGCCTTGTTCGAGTCCGCGCAGGCGCCTCAGGAAGAGACGGATCGCAAGCGCTCCCGCGATCCCCGATGCCACGAGCAGCAGCAGCGGCGCGCCGAACAGAAGCCTGGCCGGGGGCAGCATCGACGCGCGGCCGGCGCCCCTTGGCAAGCTCACTGCCGCAAAGAAGGCGGGCTGCGACGTGCCGACGCGCAAGACCCCCACAGGCGGAGACCAGGCCGGGGTCGCCGCCTGGCCAATTCCTCGCGCTGCTGCGGCTTCGACTGCGCTCCGAAGCTCGTCCTCGGATGGATCGAGCGCCTCGGTCTGGCCGGTGCGCGCGCACACGCGCCCGGTCATATCGAGCAGCAGGACGGACAGCTCCGGCAGGTCCCGAAAGGCACGGTCGAGGACGGTCTGCAACTGGGAGTCGGTCACGGCTCCTTCGATGGCCGGCTCCAGAATGCGCACGGCCAGCCGAGCCTGCATCGCGCTCCACGAGTGGCGCGCGTCTCTCAGAGGACGGCCGCGCACGGCGTCGACGATGAGCGCGTTGACCAGGAAGCTCACCAAGAAGGTGAGCATGATCAGCGCACTGAGCTTCCACGAAAGCGAACGGCCGCGGATCACGCGAGGTCCTTGAATCGATAGCCCACGCCGTGGACCGTCAGGACGTATTCGGGGTGGGCGGGCTCGGCCTCGATTTTCTTGCGGATGCGCGTGACGTGGCTGTCGACGGTTCGCTCGTAGCCCGCGAAGTCGTAGTGCCAGATCTTGTCGAGCAGGACGGAACGCGAGAAGACGACTCCCGGGTGGGCGGCGAGGAACGCCAGCAGATCGAACTCCGTGGCCGTGAAGTCGACTTCCTGCCCGGCGACGGTGACCCGGCGGCGGGCCGGATCGATGATGAGCTGGCCGCAGACCAGCGGCGCGTCTGTCGGCCTGGAAACCTTGGCGACCAGGTTTGCGCGTCGCAACAACGCGCGAATCCGGGCCTTGAGCTCGGGGAGCGAGAATGGCTTGGTGACGTAATCGTCGGCGCCGGTCTCCAGCCCCAGCAGCTTGTCGGGCTCTTCGTCGCGGGCCGTGAGAATGAGGATGGGCACCTGCGAGCGCTCCCGGATGCGCTTGCAGACGCTGATCCCATCGAGGCCGGGCAGCATCAGGTCGAGCAGCACCAGATCGGGCTCGTGGTCGGCCAGCGATTTCAGGCCCGACGGGCCGTCGGGGGCGTGAACGCAGGTATAGCCGTCGCGGTCCAGCGACGAGAGCAGGGCAGAGGCGATTCTTCGGTCGTCCTCCACCACCAGGATTCGAGTCATCTTTCAACTCCTGATAGTTTGGCCTCGCTCGAAAGCGACGCCGCGACGACCAACTTACCGCAAGATTGTTACGGAATTGTTGCGATGCCGCCGGGGCAGCCGGAGACCGGCGGGGCGCGCGGGCGCTCAGTCCTCGGGCTTCTCGTCGCCGCCGCTGTCGACGGCTCCGGGGGCGTAGTCTTCGAGGCTCAGCCCGAGCCGGGCGCGGATGCGCTGGAGGTGCCGCCGCGAGAGGCCGCTGGTTATTGCCGCGTGGCTCAGGTTGCCGTGATTGGCCGCAAGGAGCCCTTCGATGTAGCTGCGCTCGAACGCCTCGCGGAACTCCCTGAGCGCGGTCACGAAGGGGACGGTCACGTCGGGGGCCTGAGTGTCGAGGGGCAACTTCTGGATCACCTCGCCGCGAGAGAGCAACACGGCCCGTTCGACCAGGCTGGACAGCTCTCGCACGTTGCCGGGCCACGCGTAGGCGGTGAGCTGGCGGAGCGCCACTGGGCTGAAGGCGCGTGCGCTGCGGCGAGTCTCGGAGGCGAAGCGACCGAGGAAGTGCTGAGCCAGGAGGGGAATGTCGCCGGGGCGGTCTCGCAGCGGCGGCAGATCGATGGGGATCACGTTCAGTCGAAAGTAGAGGTCCTGGCGGAACATCTTCTTGCGGATGGCCTCCTGCAGGTCGACGTTGCTGGCCGAGATGAGCCGGAAGTCCGCGCGTCTGGGGACCTGGCTGCCGACGCGCTCGTACTCGCGCTCCTGCAGCACGCGAAGCAGCTTCGCCTGGAGCTTCGTGGGCAGCGTTCCGACCTCGTCGAGGAAGAGCGTACCGCCCGCGGCGGCCTCCACCCTTCCGATCCTGGCCTGGCTGGCGCCCGTGAACGCGCCCTTCTCGTGGCCGAAGATCTCGCTTTCGAACAGATCCTCGGGGATGGCCGCGCAGTTGACGGCGATGAAGGGAGCCGTGGCGCGGGGACTGGCGTTGTGGATGGCTCGAGCGACGACCTCCTT
>JACQFU010000104.1 GCA_016199905.1 Candidatus Wallbacteria bacterium | reverse complement strand
CGGCCGGCACGGGCGGCGCGGTACTGCAACTCGATAGGCACCGTGCGGTCGGGGTCGGCAAGCGCCTCGTGCACGGCTTCGAAGATGCGCCGCATGGCCGTGCTCTGTTCGGTGGCGAGCCGTTCCTTTGCGCGCCCGAGATCGGCTTCGAGCAGGGACAGTTGCTCGCGCTCACCGGCGAGCAATCGGCGATCCTCGGCCCAATGGGCCTCGGCGTCCAGGGCTTGTCCCCGGGCCTCGAGGCGGAAAGAGTCGGTGCCTTCGGGCTGGGCGGCGCGCTCCTTCTCCAGCTCCTGCCGGCGCTGCTTGAGCCTGGCTTCGGCGGTGACGGCGGCGTCTTTCTCCTCGCGCGCCTGCTCGGCCGTTTTGGCGGAGGCTGCCTTGGAAAGCTGGGCTTCGGCCTGGGCCTGCTTGGCGGCGGCCTCGGTCTTGCGAACCTCGTCGACGGTCACTCCGAGTTGCTTGCGAAGCCGCTCCAGCGCGTCGTCGAGGCCCCTTGCGGAGGCGTCTCGCTGCTCGAGTTCGAGCTTCGCCCGGTCCAGTGAGCGGTACGCAACGTCCAGCTCCAATTTGGCGCGCGACTCGCGCTCCTGCAACAACGCGATCCGGAACTCCTCGAGCGCCTTGCGACGCCGATCGATGTGAGCGGCGATCCAGTCTGCTCCGGGCTGACTGCCGGGGACCGAGGCCGTGAGCGCCCGCTTGAGCAGGCTGCCAAGCTGCCCCAGGGGCGAGCTGAGCGCGGCCGCCTCGGCGTGAGCCTTGCGGTGAGCGGCGAGGGCCCGGTCGGCAAAGGCCTGGGCGGCGACGACGCGCTGCCGGGCGCCGTCGGACTCCAGAAGGGCCAGGCGGCGGTCCTCGATCACGCGATCCAGCGGGGCGCGCGAGTCGAGGATCTGCTGCAGGCGGCGAGCGGAGCCGGCCCGGGCTTCGTCGAGGGCCTTCTGGGCAGCAGTGACCTCGCCTCCGAGCCGCATGTGCGAACGCGCCAGGTCTACCAGACCGTCGGCCAGGGCCCGGAAGCCCCTGACCGTTTCCTCCTCGTCTGCCAGGAGCAGGTCGACCTTCTCGCGATTGGGGGTCGCCAGAGCGGCGTCGAGCTTGGCGAGCGCCTGTCCGAGAAATCGGCCATCAATCTGAGCGGCGCTGGAAAGGCGCGTGGCCGCCTCGGAGAGCGCCTCGGCCGTGTGGGCGGCGAGCTCCGCGGGGTCCGGCGGCGGCGTGGAGGCTGGCGCTGCCTGAGACGTGGCGGCCGTGGCCTGCGCGGCGGCCCTGCCCGCGTCGTCGCCGGGGTTTGCGGCTGTCGAGAAGCCCGTCAGAAGCAGCAGCAACAGCGGCGCGGCCAGGCGTCGCGAGGGGGCCGTTCGCATCGCGAGAATGCTATCACGACGAAGGCCTAGGGACGGCGCTTCCGCTTGCCGCCATGCCCCTTTTCGTGCTAGGATTTCGAGGACACCATAAGGTCATACATAAAGAAGAAAAATGGTGACTAAAATGAAAGGGGTGGGTGGGCATGTCCAGCTACAGGCAAGCCAACCTGAAGGCAAATGTTTCACTGGAGAAGGACACCGGTCAGGTCCCGCATGACGGCAAGTACCATTTGCTGGTGGATGGCCGGAGCGCGGGCGATTTCAAGACGCTCAAACAGGCGCAGGAGGCTTACACCCAGGTCCTGAGAGACCGAAACTGCGAGCCTCCGCACGAGATGGCGCCCGTGAGCGAAGAAGTGCGCAAGAAGATGCTGCGCGAGGCCGTGCAGAAGTGCTACGACGGCGAAACCGCAGGTGGTTTGAAGGTTCCAAAGCGATCGGGCTCGCGTAGGTTCGGCTAGAAACAGAGGGCAGGGAGCGGTCAGAGATGGCGCACGTACTTTTCGTCAACGACAACCGGGACGAGGCATCGCAGATCGCCGAAGTGTTGGTGTCTGCGGGTCACTCCGTGGCGGCGGCGAAGTCGGCTAACGAGGCCTTCGAGCTGCTGCGGCGGGGCGACTTCGACTTGGTCGTCAGCGACCTTCACGTGCCGGAGATCGACGGCATTCGCATTGCGCGAATCATACGCACGGGCATCTACAAGACGGGTGGCCGGGTGCCCATCATCCTGGTTTCTTCGGCCGTGGACCAGGCGATTTCGAGCGACCTGTTGAAAGAGACTCGGATCAACGAGTTCGTCCACCTGCCGTGCGACACGGAGTTCTTCCTGGAGCGAGTGGCCGAACAGTTGAAGCGGACGGCCAAGGACGAGCCGATCGAGCGGCGAGAGCTGGAGCAGCGGACGCTACTGATAGTCGACGACGAGCCCGACTTCCTGCGATTGTTGACTCAAATGCTCGATGGAGTCGGTTACCGCCTCCTGACGGCGGTGGACGGCCCGGACACCAACGGCATCGTCGTGCTCAGGCAGATACGGCAGCTCAAGCCGGAGACGCCGGTCGTGATGCTGACCGGCCACGGGTCGCAGGAGGTGGCCGTGGAGGCGCTCTGGGCGGGCGCGGCGGATTACCTCGAGAAGCCGGTCAAGATGCAGGTGTTGCGCTCCACCATCTCCGACGTGCTGCTGCGCGGCCACACTCTTCAGATGGCCCGATACCTCAAAGAGCAGATCGGGACGATGCGCGACCAGGCAGAGAAGATCGAACGGCTCAAGCGGTTCAACGAGGCGATCGTCGGCGCCCTGCCGGACCCGATCTGCGTGCTGGATTCCGAGCGGCAGATCATCGCCGCCAACCCGGAGTTCTGGAGTGCCTTCGGTCTCACGCCGGAACCCGGGCAGCCGAGGAAGCTCTCCAGCGTGATTCCGCAGCCTGCCGTGGATACGGCGGTGGTGCAGGTGCTTCGGGAAGGCCGGCCGATTTGCGGATTGGAACTGGAGTACGGCCGCGGGGACGGCGCCATGAGGGCTTATCGGCTGCGGCTGATGCCGCTGTTCGGCCACCAGATCCCCGATGGGCAGGACCCGGAGGGCTGTGTGCTGGCAGCGCTGCAGGACATCACCGAGCAGCGGCGGGCGGCACGCATGGAGGATCAGCTTCGCTCCGAGCACGAACAGACGCGCATGATGGGCACCTTCGTTCAGATGCTCAGCGGGGCGGCCCACGAGCTGAACAATCCGCTCGCCGTGGTGATGGGGCTGTCCGACCTGGGGCGGGCGAGCGGCACCGAGACGACGACACCTCAACTCATTCAGATGTGCTCCAGGATATTCGACAATGCCAAGCGGTGTCAGAAGATCGTGAAGGACCTGACGGCGTTTCTGGCTCAGGAGAGGACGCAGTTGCGCCCCGGCAGCATCTACGACGTGCTGGAGGCGGCCCTGGAGTCCAAGCGCGAGACCCTCGACGCGCGGCAAGTGAAGGTGAGCATGCCGGGCAGGCTCCCGTTGCCGAAGGCGTCCATGAACGAGGCGCAGATCCGCCAGGTGTTCGAGCAGGTCCTGGACAACGCGTGCCAGGCGTTTGCCGAGATCGGCCGCGGCGGCGAAATCAAGATCAGCCTCGGCCTGGAGCCCGGGCAGCCCGCCGACCTGATGACGGTGGACTTCGCCAACGACGGCCCGCCGATTCCGGAAGAGGACCTGCGCCGGATTTTCCTGCCCTTCGTCAGCGTACGCCCTACCGGTCAGAGCCAGGGACTGGGGCTGGCCGTCTGCTACGGCATCCTGCGCAGCCACGGAGGCAAGATTCGGGCTCGCAACCTGCCGGAGGGAGGTTGCGCCTTCACGGTCTGGCTTCCGGTTGCAAGCTCGGTTGTGATGGGGGCGTGACGGCGGGCTGGGTCTTCCAGCGACGGTGCAGCCACAGATAGCTTGCCGGGTACTGCCGCACCCAACGTTCCAGGATGGCCACGTGGCGGGCGGTGTTCGTCCGGTCGTCGTGCTCGTCGTCTCCGGTGCGGTCGACTTGCATGGGCGGCTCGACGAACCCGCGTAACGATCCGTCGGGCAGGCGGAC
>JACQFU010000124.1 GCA_016199905.1 Candidatus Wallbacteria bacterium | reverse complement strand
CGATAGCCTCGATCGGGAAGCAGCCCCGTCACCGCTGCGCTCAGCGCCCCTACGCCGACCGCGATCCGGAGGCCGGCCGCACTCTGCTCCTCGATGCGTCCAATAGATAAAACGAGTCCTTTCGACGCCGGCCCGTCGAGCCAGACTCGGGCCCGATCCTGCGACGTCGTGACGCTTGCCACCCTGGGCGGCGGAGCGGGTGCGGGCTCGCGAGGCTGGGTCGCGGTCCGGTACGGTCCGGCCGGCTCCCCGTGACGCGCAGGCCGGAGCCACGCCATGACGCATAGCGTCACGAGCGCCGCCGCCGCGACCGCCCATCGCCGTCGGCCGGCCACGGGGGCTCCCGTCGTCCCGGGCGTGCGAGTGATTCGCGTGGCGCCGGCGCTTGCACTTGACCGAGCGCTGGGTACCGCGGGACTCCCGCGGCTCGCGCGCGTCCGCAACGCGGGCCCCCGCGCCTCGCCCGACGACAGCCCCTCCAGGACCCGGGCCACCTCCTCGGCTGCCGGCCGCCTCCCGGGTTCCGGATCCAAGCACCGCCGTACCAGCCCTGCGACCTCCGAAGGCACGTCCGGCCGGGCCCCCTCGAGCGACTCGTGGTCGCCCGCCAGCTGCTTTGCGAGCACTGCCCCCGAGTCGCCGCTCGTGAACGGCCGCCGCCCGGCCAGCATTTCGAAGAGGATCACTCCCAGGGCGTAGACGTCCGCTGCCGGACCCGCAGCCTCGCCCCGGATTGCCTCGGGCGCCATGTAACCCGGCGTCCCCAACAGCACTCCCGCCGCCGTGTGGGCGTCGCCACTCCCGATCGCGGTCTTCGCCAGCCCGAAGTCGGCCACCTTCACGTCGGCCGGGCTGGCTGCGTCTTGCCCGGTCAGCAAGATGTTCTCCGGCTTGAGGTCGCGATGCACGATGGCCGCCCGGTGGGCGTGGGCCATCCCCGCCGCGGCCGCCGCCCCGATTCGTGCCGCTTCTTCCACGGCCAGCGTGCCCGCTCGGTCCAGCAGGTCTCGCAGGGATCCGCCGCGCACCAGCTCACAGACCATGAACGGGCGTCCGCCCGCGAACCCCGCGTCAAAGAGCGCCAGGAGATTGGGGTGAGACAGGCCCGCCTGGATCTTGGCCTCTCGCAGGAAGCGATCGCGTGTCTCGCGTTCGTCGAACAGTCCAGGCGAGAGGACCTTGACGGCCACCTCCCGTGACAGCCCGAGTTGCACCGCGCGGTAGACGGTCCCCGAGGCCCCGGAGGCCAGCTCCTCGACGATACGGTATCCGGGGATCTGCAGCACGCCGATCGCCGAGCATAGCCCCGCTAGGGCTGCCTGTCGAGATCGCGGCAGGGAGGTGTATGCTGTCCCCGACGTGACCGGAGGCATGACTTGGCCCCAGAGAGCATCCGCCAGAACACGGACCCTCCGCACATTCTGGTTGTGGACGACGATCCGGGCGTACGCCTTGTGCTCCGCGCGTACCTCGAGAGCACCTACGCCGTCGACGAGGCCGAGGAGGGGCAGCAGGCTCTCGACCTGATGATCCGGCAGCCCGTCGACCTGATTCTGCTCGACGTCAAGATGCCGGGGCTCAGCGGCTACGACCTTTGTCGGATGCTGAAGTCGCGAACGGGAGAGGAGTTCCTGCCGGTCCTGCTGCTCTCCGCTCTGGATCAGCAGGAGAGCCGCAACGAGGGGCTCGCGGCCGGCGCCGACGACTTCCTGTCCAAGCCGGTCGATCGCAAGGAGCTGCTGCTGCGGACTGCCGCCTTTCTGAAGATCCGCGAGCAGGGGCGGCTCATCAACCGCCAGCTGGCCGACTTGAAACGCGTTCAGTACTTGAAGGACTACCTCTTCAAGCTGATCGTCCATGACCTGCGCAATCCGCTCGCCAGCGTCGAGGGCTACCTCAAGATGATGCGTGAAGAGATGGCCCCCGCAGGGGATGCGGAACGTCTGTTGATTCTGGAGCGGGCGCTGGCCGGGACCGCGGACCTGGGCGAGATCCTCGAGAGCGTGGCGGAAGTCTACGTGCTCGAAGAGGGCAAGCGGGCCATCAACCCGGAGCTGGTGCCGCTCGCGGTGATCCTGCACGAGGCGGCCGACGCCACGCGGGAGGCCGCAAAGCGTTCCGGAGCGGAGGTCCGAATCGGCGTCGAGGGCGACCCGGTGCTGATGCTGGATCACCGGATGGCGCGGCGGTGCGTGGAGAACCTGATCGCCAACGCGCTCACGTACAGTTCGGCCGACGACGCCGTGCTGGTCGTGGCACGGCCCCTGGATGGCGGGGCGGTCGTGGAGGTGCTCGATCGGGGGCCGGGCATCCCCGACGAGCTGAAGGGCTCGCTGTTCGAAAAGTTCGGCTCGGTGGAGGGCTGGATGACCGCGTCGCGCCGCGGCGTGGGACTGGAGCTTCACCTCGTAAAGCTCGTCGTCACCGCTCACGGCGGCAACGTCAGCGTGCATGACCGTGAGGGCGGCGGCAGCATCTTCCGTCTCTGGTTCCCGGCGGAGGGACCCAAACGAGTCAACGGAGCCGGAAAGTAGGGAAGGGGCGGGGGGCGGTCCGGATTTGCGATTCCAATCTCCTATCGCAAATCGCCTCATCGCGTCTCTCCGCTCCTTGCCTTTCGCCGCCCCCCCCAAAAGAGAAAAACCCCCGCGGCTCTCGCGAGCCACGGGGGGAAGTGTGAGGGTCCTTCAGGGGGACGAGACTAGAAGCGAACCTTGTAGTTGAGCTGGATCAGGTTGTCGTCGACGTCGACGTTGTTCTTGGCGCCGGCCACCAGCGCCGTGCCGACTGCGCCGGCTGTCCGGGTCTTGGTCGTGGGGGCCGAGTACTCCAGCTGCAGCATGCTGTTGGGGCTCACGTGGTGGTTCCAGCTGGCCGTGACGACCTGGCCGGTGATCTCGGCCGGGCCGAACTCGTCGCGCAGGTCCTCGTAGCGAACCGACGCGTTGTTGTCGTCGCTGAACTTGTAGTTCACGAGCAGGCTGAAGGCCTGGCTGTCGAGGCTCGGGTACTTGGTGCCGGCCGGCAAGAACGCCGTGATGAGGGCACCCGGAGCCATGTAGCTTGCGGCTCCGCCGAAGATCGTCCCGGCGGCGTTGGTGGCGCTATCGCTCGAGGACGCGTAGAAGCTTCCCATGAAGCCCCAGTCCTCCCAGCCCCACCAGCCGAGGTTGAGCTGGCCGCCGCTCCAGGCGTTGCTGGTGCCGCCGTCGGCGCGCACGCTGCCGCCGCTGGTGAAGTAACCCGCGTCCCACCGGAATCCGCCGGCGTACTTCTCGCCGGCCCAGCCGTAGGCGCCGATCTTGTCCTGGGAGCCTGCTGCGCCCGTGCCGTTGTTGTTGATGCTGTGCAGCGAGTCGCCGAACTGCGTGGCGCCGGTGAACTGCTTCCAGGCCAGCAGAGAGCCGTCACGGGACGTGCCCGAGAAGGGCGAGTTGGTCACGCCGACCTGCCACTTGAGGTCGTGACCCTTGCCCTGCCACAGGGACAACCCGACGTTGCGCACGGCCTCCCAAGCCTGGTCCTGGTACGAGGGGCTGATGGTCAGGTCCAGCGTCCGGTAGCCGAAGCGCAGCTGGTTGGGGTAGTCGGCCATCTCGGGGTTGCGCTCCCGAGAGAAGGGCAGCGCGTAGGTGCCCATGCGGACCCGAACGTCGCCGTCCCACAGCCACTTCTCGGCGTCCACAAAGGCCTCGTTGACCTGGATCGACGCGCCCGTGGCGAAGGCCGCTTCCTGATCCGCGTCGATGTCGAGCTGCAGGTGCAGGTAGTAGTCGTCGTCGAAGTGCCGGTCGAAGCCGATCGAGGTCTGCGCGATGTTGAAGAACGTGCGGCTGGAGCCCCTGGCTCCCGCGGCGCCGATCACGCTGCCGGCCGGCACCCGGCCAACGAAGCGCGCGATCGGATTGGTCGCGGCCGGAGCAGCGCCGCGGCCCTGGAACGCAGTCGGGTCCGAATCGGTGACGGCCAGGCGAGCCTGCATCATGCCGCTGATGCCGGCCTTGTTGCCGCCCGCTGCCATTTCCTTCTTCAGTCCGTCGACGTCCTTCTTCATGTCGGCGAACCCGTCCTCGAGCGTCGAGACCTTGACGTGCAGAAGGGCCAGCTCGTCGGCGAACTCGATCACGAGCGCCTCGAGGTTCTCGATGTCCTTCTTGCTGTGCTTGCCGCCGGCCGGCTCGATGCGGTCGAGCATCCGGGCCACGACGACCGCCATCTGGTAGCGGGTCATCGTCTTGTCGCCCTTGAACTTTCCGTCGTGAGCCGAGAGCAGGCCCGTCTCGACGGCCCGCTCGACGGCCTTGTAGGCCCAGTGGCCCTGCGGCACGTCCGAGAACGGGCTGGCCGCGAAAGCCGGGGTCGCGATCGACATGGCGAGCGCGACGATCATGGATTTGGTAAACCGCTTCATCAAATTTCCTCCGTTGAGTGGTGCTCCTCTCCTTGGGAAATTCGCGGCGAAGTGTCTTTGTTTCCTTGCGCTGCTCGCTTCCTGGAGGGGTTGGCGTCCATCGTTTGTGTGCGATCCCAAAGTGTTGCCCTGGGGGTCTACTGCCGGATTCATCGTTCGCACCTCCTCTCACCGGCCGAATCGGAATGACCGACCCGGGGTCGACGGCCCGGGCCACCGGAATGGCTTCCGACGCTCCAGGTCCGTCGTCCAGGGTCATTAACGAGCTCTGCCCCCAGCGTCAAAGCGCAGCCCCTCGGAGGGCCATTCCAGCCTGCGCCGAGCCCCTCTGCCGAAGGCGCCCCGCGACTGGCGCGCGCCCCCCTGAACGCCGAAAATGCGGCTCCAGCGGCGCGAACGCGTCTGCCGGAATGCGCCCCCGCCCCGGTCTGAATTGGTCGTTGGCCCGGCGTCTACTGGCCGCCGAAGTACGACCCGTCTCCACCCAAGACACTCGAGATGAAGCTCCAAACCTCGCTCTGGACGCGCTCTTTCTCGTAGTCGAGCGTGATCACGTGGTAGCTGTTCTCAAGAATGACTTTTCTCTTCACGGAGGTCCGCGACTCCTCGAACAGGATCTGGGCGTCTTCGACCGGGACCGTGTGATCGTCGCGGGCGTGCATCACCAGCAGCGGACAGTCGACCTCCGGCAAATCCTCGCGCACGTGCTGGTTGAGGCGCACCAGCTCGTGGACGCCGGAGGTAGGCCAGACCTGGTAGCCCGTGAAGCCGTTTCGAGCCGCCGGGTCCTTGATGTCCTCGCCGCCGCGCTTGGCCTCGAAAGCCATCACGTGCTTGATGAGGCCGACGAGCGGAATGCGCCAGTCCTTCGGTCGCAGACCCGTGGCCAGCGTCGCCACGCCATCCAGCGGATGGTGGGCGGCCAGGTGCAGCGCCAGCGCCCCGCCCATCGAAAGCCCCGAGGCAAAGACGTGCTTGCAGTCGCGCCGCAGCTCCTCGAACGCTCCCCGCGCAGTGGCGTACCAGTCCTGCCAGGTGACCCGGTTCAAATCCGCCGGTTCCGTGGCGTGGCCGGGCAACAGCGGGGCCGCCACCGTCAGGCCCTTGGCGTGAAGGAATTCTCCGAGCGGCCGCACGTCGGCGGGCGACCCCGTGAAACCGTGCAGCAGCAACACTCCGTCGGGCCCGCCGGGCAAGCGAAAAGGCTGCTGTTCAGGACGCATCGCGTCATCGATTGTAGCATCCTCGATTTCGCCGGGCCTCGCGGCGTACCATGGCACCGTGGAATCGACGACCCGGCACGCGCTTCACGTTCGCAAGTCACCTCCCTCCCAGGACGATCTGGTCCGCATCCTTGGAAAGGTCCAGCACCAGCACTTTGCCGCCGCTGCCGACCGCCTGAAGCTGGCCGGCGTTGGCGCCGACTGGAGCTGGGCCGGACAAACGGAAGGTTGGGTGCTCGTGTACAAGAAGGCCCAGTCGACCGTCTGCCGATTGATGCTTTCGCGGCTGCCGCTGTCCGGCCAGGTCGCCGTCGGCCGGCAGCTCCACGACGCCATCGTTTCGGGCGCTCTCTTGCCGGCCTCAGTGCTGAAGAAGCTCGAGGGGACGCCGCTGGACGGTTCCCAGCGCACGCTGGAGCTGGGACTGGACACCGGCACGGGCCTCTCCCAGTTCATGGCCCTGGTGGAGGCCAAGCTCGCTGTCCTTGCCACGGCCCCTCGCGGTTGACCGCCGCAGCCGCCAGACGCCTCACCGGATGAAGCAACTCCGAGCACCCGAGAGGTCGAGGCCCACTTGATCGAGGTCCTTCAGCTCACGAAACGCTTCGACGATCGCGCGGCCGTCGATTGCCTGGAGTTCGAAGTGAAGGCCGGCGAGATCTTCGGCTACCTGGGGCCAAACGGCGCCGGCAAGACCACCACCCAGAGGCTGTTGATGGGACTCTTGCGACCGACCTCCGGCCGCGCGACGGTGGGCGGCTTCGACATCGTCCGCGACTCCATCGAGGTGCGGCGCATCACGGGCTTCATGCCCGACACGCCGTTCCTCTACGAGTTCATGACGGCCCGGCAGTTCCTCTGCTTCGTGGCGGAGGTGCACGAGCGTCCCGCGCGCCAAGCCGTGGCGGAGGTGCTGCCTCTGCTGGAACGCTTCGAGCTGGCCGGGCGGCTCGACTCGCATTTGTCGGGCTACTCCTGGGGCATGTCGAAGAAGATCACGCTGGCGGCGTTGCTGGTCGCGCGCCCGAAGGTGCTGCTGCTCGACGAGCCGACGACCGGCATGGACCCTCGCAGCGTGCGGGTGATGAAGGACTTGATCCGCGAGCTGGCGGCCGGCGGCTGCACGATCCTGCTCTCGACCCACACGCTCACCGTCGCCGAGGAGCTGTGCCACCGCGTCGGGATCTTGAGGCAGGGCCGGATCATCGCCGTCGGGTCGCCCGGCGAGCTGCGTTCGGGCGGGGGCCTTCGCGACCTGGAGAGCGTCTTCCTTCAGTTGACGGAGGAGGAGTCGAGCGCCCGCCTGCCGGGAATCGAGTCGCCGTGAGCGCGCTGCGTCTTGCCTGGATCCGGCTCTGGGACGCCTGGGTTCGGATGCTGGGGACGACGCGCCCGTGGGTGCTGGCGG
>JACQFU010000123.1 GCA_016199905.1 Candidatus Wallbacteria bacterium | reverse complement strand
GCTTCCAGGATGTCCGCCGCCGACAGCCCGGCCGCCTGCGCCCGGGCGTACCGCTCCCGGGCCTGCGCTGCGCGGCCCATCCGCTGCTCGATGCGACCCAGCAAGAGCCAGGTCCGCGGCTCGGCGGGCGCCAGCTCCGCAGCCTTCTGCGCCCACGTGTGCGCCTTTGCCAGGTGTCCCAGGCCGGACTCGCCGAGCGCTGCTCTGAAAGGGGCCACCGGGTCTTTCGAGTCCTTTCGGATGATCTCCTCGCTCACGTCCACCAGCTCGCGATAGCGCTTGGCACGGGCGTGCAAGTCGCTCAAGAGCCGCAGCGCATCGAGCCCCTGCGGATCGAGCTTCCGGGCCTCCTCCGCCGCCCCGAGCGCCTCGGCCGGGCGCCCCAGCTCGGAAAGGGCCGTCGCCTTCAGGCCGCGCGGATACGGATCGCCGGGCAGCTTGCGGCTCGCCTCCTCCAGCACCGTGACCGCCTGCGCATAACGACCCGACTGCACGAGGATGGTCCCCAGCAGCGATGCCGCCTGCCCGCTGCGACTCGGCTTCGCCAGGAGCTTCTCGGCCTCCGACTCCCGCCCCTGCGCCAGAGCGGCCCGCGCCCGATCCACGAGCTCGTCCCCCGAGGGCTTGAGCGCAGGCGCGGCAAGCGCCGTGGAGAAGGCGAAGAGCACAGGAAGGAGGAAACCCAGCGGGGGCTTCGCCCCCAAAACCTGACCAGGGGAGTCTTCGATCCGTTGTGGTTCGTTTCTTGGCATGTCGTTTTGAAAACGATCGACTAGAAATTCATCCCGAAGAACGCGTATCCGTACGTTTGACGCGCCGCGCCGGGACCGCCGTAGCGCCGGGCGTCGTACTGGTCGAGCGAGGACCGCGGCACGATGTGCTCGTTGCCCAGCCCGACCCCGAAGAAGTAGTTGTCCTGGAACTTGCGAACCTTGTAGGTCGTTTCTACGTGCCAGTCCAGGTCCGACCGAGTGCCGCTGGCGCGGGCGTCGACGATGAAGCGCTTGTCGCTGCCGGGCGTGCTCCCTGGGGCGCTCGTATCGTAGAGCAGCCCGACCTCCGCCTTCGGCTTCCCGTCGATCGAGTTCCACGGCACGTGCGCCTCCGCAAGCAGAGCCAGCGCCGAGGAGACGTTGCCGGGGCTGCCGCCCTGGATGAGCTTGTACGTGGCCAGGATCGTGGTTTCAGGATGCGGGAACAGTTGGCCACCGCCGCCCACCACCTTTCCGCCCGCCAGCACCGCCACGTTGGCGTGCTCGGAGGAAAGCTGCAGACCTGCCTGGACGTTGTCGAAGGAAAAGCCGCTCGTGTCGACGCGCCAGCCGAACCCGTACTTGTCCGTCTTGAGGAGGTAGCTCGAAATCGTGACGCGATTGAAGTCGAGGTCGTAGCCCAGCAGCCCATGCTTGGTGAGGTTGTAAGCGAGAATGCCGAGCGCGCCCACGGTGTACCCGCCGACGCCGACCACGATCCGCGGAAGTCCCTCTTTCCCCAACCGCGTGACGATGTCCTCCTGGTCGTTGGCTGCCGGAAAGTGGGCCGGGTCCAGCAGGTGGCCGATCGCCTGGCGCACTGGCGACGGCCCCGACATCAGGATCGCCGTTACCAGGTCGTAGAGGACCTTGTCGTGAGCCAGGATGCTCACCTGCATCGTTTCCCCCAGCCGCCGCAGGACTTCCTTGGCGCCCTCGCCGTCGGTGTAGAAGGCCGGCGGCATCCGCTGTCCCGTCCCGAGATCGCTGCCCATCGGGTCGGTCGCCAGCATCCGGTAGCGCCCGCCGCCCATCAGCTGCTGCTGCATCATGATGTGCAGCATCCGGGCCTCCAGCTCCTGCGGAAGCGTGTCCTTCAGATACTGCACGGTCTCCGGCTCCAGCGTCTCGAGATCGCCGATGTCCTTCCTCAGGTCCTTGCCGACCTTCTGCAGGTAGGAGGTGAATTCGAGCTGGATCACGGTGGCCAGCCGCCATGGATAGCGTTCCGGCCGGACGGACTGAACCTCACCCGGCGGCACGTTGCCGCCTCGGACATCCAGGTCCGCCTGCAGCGTGCTGCCCTCCGTGTAGACGTGCAGCCCCGGGTTGAGTTGCGAGTCGGCCGGCGGGGTCGTGGAACCGGTGGCATTGAGGCCGGCGTAACCGGGAGAGTGGGGACGGTCCTGGGCCCGGGCCCACCACGGTGCCGTCACCGCCACGAAGAGCGCGGCCACCGCCAACGCAGCCAGTGCCGCCCGGCCGCGCACTTCGCGCTCAGGGAGTCTCTTCAGAATCGCCCCCTTGCGGCCGCCCGAAGTCGGGCCTTGCCGGCCGATCGATCATCAGCGAGTTGGGAGGAGCCGCGCGCGGAGGCGCCACCTGAGCGGCCCACGCGCGAAGGAAGTCCGCTTCTTTGTCTGCGTTGAGCCAGCTCTCCTTCCACCCGAAGGTGGCCGCCTCGGCCAGCGCATCCGCGACGCTCACGCCGCGGGAGATCCGGAAGAGCGCGGCCATCGTCCCGGTCCGATAGGTTCCGGCCGCGCAGTGAAAGAAGAGCGCCTTCTTCGCGTTCGCCTGGTTGCACAGATCGAGGAATTTCTGGGCCTGCTCCGGCGTCGGCGCGTCGGTGTCGGGGATCGGAATGCTCACGTAGCGCATCCCCAGTCTCTGGACCTCCTGGCGCTCCGATTCGTCTTCCATTCGCAGGTTGACGACCGTGCGCACTCCCTGCTGGCTGAGCTGGCGCCAGCCGTCGGACGCAGGCTCGCCGCCACGGTAGACGTACGGAGTCACCTCGGCCAGATTGGGCAGCGGCCCCAGCTTGCGCCAGGCACGCCGGATGAGCGCTCGGTTGACCCACCGATCCAGCTTGCCGCCCTTGCGGTTGAGAAGATAGACGACCGTGCGCCGGACGGGATGCCGCTGGGCCAGGGTCTCGACGATGTCGGCGGAGCGTTCTTCCTCCGGCAGCGAAAGACGCAGTTTCGCCGCGTAGCGAGCCAGTTCCGCCAGCAGATCGTCGGTGTCCGGCCCGGTCCTGGGCGCCGACGGGCCCGTCGACTGGACGCTCTCGAGCCCCTCGAAATCCGCTTCCGGCGCCGGTTGCGAAGCCGCCGGTGAGGCGGTCAACAACAGGACCAATAATCCCAACAGGCAACTGGTGGAGAGGAAGGGCGGCATAAGGAATCTCCCGAAGCGAAGGCGGCCCCGCTCACATGGCGGAAGCTCTCGAGACAGACTACCGGATCATGTCTCCCGGAGTTGCCCGAGTCGGCCTGTTTCTGCAAGGGTGAGGCGACTTACGGTCCCGCCGGCAGCGTCAACGTGACGTCGGCAGGGACGATCGGGATTCAGCCGCCCCCGCTTTCCCCGGAATGCAAAACCCGGCCGCCTCGAGGGTGGCCGGGTTGGGATTGGCAACTGTTCAGGGAGCAGATTTACTTGCCGGGCTCGCCGCGGCCGAAAGGCCTCGATCCGCTACTGCCGTCCGACTTGTTCTCCGCCAGCTTCAGGAGCGTCCGAGCGCGGTTCCACTCCCCTGCTTCTATCTCCTGGCAGACCTGGTTGAAGACGCTGTCGGAACACAGCATCATTTCCGTGAATCCCAGCCCACCCGGGTTCGAGCAATTGGGGCGTTTCATTGACTTGACCCTCCGTTGTTCCATGAACGGGCAACGTGGTGCAACCCTAATACCAGAATCGGCAGAAAATGGCAACTCATGCATGATCCGAGGCAAATAGGCTCATTTTTGTCCGAACTGGCTCGCCGAGAGCCGCCGGCCGGGCCGTCACAGGCCGCAGCGAGGTTCTTTCGTCCCGGACTTTGGGAAGAATCCTTCCTATCTGCGGCCGCTGCGGTGCCAGTTCGGTTCACACTTGCCGCGACACAACCTTCCTTCCGGTAGCTCCCCCCCCTGTCGCGATTCGACTCTTACCGCGGCCGGCAGCCGCCGTAAACCGGGACGCCTACCCCAGCCGGATGCGGATGCTCCGCGAGTGAAGCGGCAGTTGCTCCTGGCGCGTCAGCGTGTCCATCAGACTGCTGATCCCTTTGAGCTTGCGCTTGGAGTAGAACACGAGGCTGGAGCGCTTCAAGAAGTCCTGCACCTCCAGGGGCGAGGAGTAGCGCAGCTGCGGGCTCGGCGGCGCCAGATTGCCGGCGCTGGCGAAGTAGGTGTCGAGCGCGGCCGGCGTGTCCTCGCCGAGGCAGATGACGCCGGCATTGGAGATGGAGCTGAGCAGCTCCAGCTGGTGCTCCACGAAGAGGTTCAGGTGCTTGGGCGGGTGCTGATTGACGATGTCGATCGACTCCACGAGGGTGCGGGTCAAGACGATGGCGCCCGTCTTGTCCAGCATCTGGCGATGCGGATCGCTGGCGTTGCCCGCGAGCTTGCTGATCTCTTCCATGACCTCGTTGGCCGTGACGACCGAGGGCGTGATGACCACGACGCGGCGCAGGCTCGGGTCCTCCGTCAGGCAGACCACGTCGGCGGCGATGTAGGCCGGGTTGGCCGTGTTGTCGGCGACGATGATGGTGTCGTTCTCGCCGGCCAGGAACTTCACACCGACGTTTTGGCTGACCATCAGCGCAGCAGCCTGGACTGCGGCAGGGCCTTGGACAATGATCTTGTCCACCTTCGGAACCGTCTCGGTCCCTTGGCTGAAGGCGAAGATCGAGCAGACCTCCGGCAGGCAGTAGACCTTCTCGACGCCCCACTGGCGCGCGATCCAGAACAGCATCGGATCGGGCAAGTTGTCGCCCGCAGGCGCCGGAACGTTCAGATAGGTGAGGCCGACCTTCGCGGCGCGCGCGGGAGCCAGGTACATCATCAGCCCGGCGGGCGAGAACCGCCAATCGCGCGGCAGGCAGATGGCCACCCGCTCGAGCGACGTGTAGTGCTGGCCCGTAATCTCTCCGTAGGCGCCGGTGACGTGCCAGCTCACGGGCAGTTGCCGCCTGTGGAAAGAGAGGATCTCCCGGCGGGCGCGGTTGAGTGCGCGGAGGTAGGCCGGTTCGATCTCGGCGACCCGGCGTCGCAACCGCCGCGCGTCGATCTCCCAGGTGAATTGTTCGGGGTCGCGGTCCTCTTGCGCCAGGTACTCGCGCACGGCGCCGTCTCCGTAGTTCTTGACGTTGGCGTACTGGATCGTGAGGTTAGGGCCCTCGATCAAGAACGTCTCGAGCGGATTCGGCACGGCCAGCAGCGCGTCGATCTCCCGCGCGGCGTCCTTGCGCCAGGTCTCGATCAGTTTCACGAAGCCCCTCTCGCCGTGGCGGCGGTCTGCCGGCCCCCGCGCGAGGGCGCTCGCTCGGGCATCGAGACCTGGATCGTGACGGCCCTCTCGCCGAGCAGCTCCTCGATCGCGGTCACGAACTCCGCCCGGGGGTGGACCTTGAAGTCCTTCCCCAATCGCACGACTACTTTTTGATCTCGAACCGGCACGAACACTTCTACGTTGTGACGGCCCCGGTGGTTCAGCAGGATGTTCTTCATCCTCGCGGCCTGGTCCTTCGATAGGCCGCCGCGAGGCGTTTGGATGCAGACGCTGGCCTTCCAACCTTTTTCGCCGAAGAGGTTCTCCAGCGGTAGTACGCCCTCGGGGGACAGGCGCTTCTCGCCGTTCCTGTTCTGAACGGTCCCCCAGAGCAGCACGACGGCGTCCTCCTTCAGGAAGGACTTGGCCTCCTCGAGCCGCTCGGCGAAGAGCGGCAACTCCATCGAGCCTCGCACGTCCTCCAGCTGCACGATCGCCATGTCCTTGCCGGCTTTCGTGCGGATCTTCCGGATCGACTTCACCATCCCTGCCGTGACGAACTGGGAATCCTCGATCAGCTGCGGCAGATCGGCCAACGTCGAGATCCCATGGATGCGGTCCAGCAACGGCTGAAACCCCAGCATCGGATGGCCCGAGAGGTAGAGCCCCAGAGTCTCGCGTTCGAAGTTGAGCAGCGAACGCTCCGGGAACTCCGGGATCTCGGGATAGCTGATCTGCCCCACGCCGAAACCGGCTTCGTTCTTTTGTCCGCTCGCGCCCGCCATCAGGTCCGCGAGAGTCATTTGCCCCACCGACTCGTTTCGCTGGGAGTCCTGCCCCAGGCTGATCGCCAGTTCCACCACGGCCAGCAACTGCGCCCGATTCTGCGTGAAGCTCGAGAAGGCGCCGCACTTGATCAGGCTTTCCAAAATGCGCTTGTTGACCGAACGGCTGTCGACGCGACGGCAGAACGTCTCCAGATTGGGGAAGGCACCGTGACGATCGCGCGCCTGAATGACGGAGCTGACGGCACTGTCGCCGATCCCCTTGATGGCCGAAAGTCCGAATCGAATCGACTTTCCGACCACGGTGAAGTTCTGGTCGCTCTCGTTGACGTCGGGCGGCAGGATGCTGATGCCCATCCGGCGGCACTCCTCGATGAAGAGCCCGATCCGGTCGGTGTCGTCGCGGTCGTTGGTCAGCACGGCCGCCATGAACTCGTGGGGAAAGTTGGCCTTCAGATAGGCGGTCTGGTAGCTGATGAGAGCGTAGGCCGCGCTGTGGCTCTTGTTGAAGCCGTAGTCGGCGAACTTCTGCATCAAGTTGAAGATGGTCTCGGCGTTCTGCTCGTCGACCGAGTTCTTCTTGGCGCCGTCGAGAAAGCGCACGCGGTGGCGCTCCATCTCGTCGGGTTTCTTCTTGCCCATCGCACGCCGCAACTGATCGGCCTCGCCCAGGCTGTAGCCGGCCATGATAGACGCGCACTGCATCACTTGCTCCTGGTAGAGCATCACGCCATAGGTCTCCTTGAGGATGCCCTCCAGCTTCGCGTGCGGATAGACGACTTTCTTCTTGCCGTGCTTGCCGTCGATGAAGTCGTCCACCATCCCGCTGCCGAGGGGCCCGGGACGGTACAGCGCGATGACGGCGATCAGGTCCTCGAAGACTGTCGGCTTCAGCCGTTTCAGCAGCTCCTTGAAACCCGAGGATTCGAACTGGAACACGCCGACCGTATCGCCCGCCGAGAGCAGGCGGTAGGTCCGCTTGTCGTCCATCGGGAGTTGCCCGATGTCGAGGACCATCCTGCGGCGCTTTCGGATGTTGTCCAGCGCGTTCTCGATCAGCGTGAGAGTTTTCAGACCCAGGAAGTCCATCTTGAGGAGCCCAATCTCGTCGAGGCTCTTCATGTCGAACTGCGTCGCGATGTCGTCCTTGGTCTTCGCCAGCGGCGCGTACTTCCAGATGGCGTCCGGCGCGATGACGATACCGGCCGCGTGGATCGACGAGGTGCGCGCCATCCCCTCGAGCTTCTGCGCGATCTCGAAGAGCTTCGGGTCCTGCGCCGCGAACTGCCGCAGCTCGGCGCTCTGCTCCAGCGCCTGTCCCAGCGTGATGTTCAGCTCCTCCGGTACGGCCTTGGAGATCCGGTTGGACAGCGAGAATTCCACGCCTCGCACGCGCGCCGTGTCCTTGAGCGCCGCCTTGGCCTTGAGCAGGTTGAACGTGGCGATCTTGCTGACGTTCTCGCGCCCATACTTCTCGACCACGTACTGGACGACCTCACCGCGCCGCACGTCGTCGAAATCGATGTCGATGTCGGGCATACTCACGCGCTCGGGGTTCAGGAATCTCTCGAACACCAGGTTGTACTTGAGCGGATCGACATTCGTGATCCCCAGCAGGTAGGCCACCAGCGAGCCTGCAGCCGAACCGCGCCCGGGGCCCACGCTGATGCCGCGCGCTCGCGCCTGGTGGATGAAATCCCAGACGATCAGAAAGTAGGCCGGAAACCCCATCTTCTCGATCACTTGCAGCTCGAAGTCGAGCCGCTTGCTGATGTCGTCGGTAGTCGCCTCGTAGCGCGCCGGCAGTCGCTCCTCGCAGAGGTCCCGCAGGTACTCGGCGGAAGTGCGCCCCCCCGGCACCTCGAACTTCGGCAGGTACTTCTGCTTGGTAGTCACTTCGACGTTGCACATCGAGGCGATCTTCACGGTGTTGGCGTAAGCCTCGGGCACGTCGGGGAAGAGCTTCTTCATCTCCTCGGCGCTCTTCAGGTAGTACTCGCTGCCCTCCAAGCGCGGCCGGCGCTCGTCGTTCAACATCCGACCCGTGGTGATGCAGAACAGGTGGTCCTGCGCCTCGGCGTCGTCTTGCGAGATGTAGTGCGAGTCGTTCGTCAGCACGACGGGAATGCCAAGATCCTTGCCCAGCTCGATCAACTGCGGCATCACCAGCTGCTGCTTGTCGAGCCCGTGATCGCAAAGCTCTAGATAGAAGTTCTCTTCCCCGAAGAGCTCGCGGTAGTGCTTGGCCGCCGCGACCGCGTCGTCCTGGCGGCCCGCCAGCAGGTACTGAAAGATGCGGCCCGACTGGCAACCCGATAGCGCGATGATTCCCTCGTGCGACTCCGAGAGCAGCTCCTCGTCCATCCGGGGGCGGAAGTAGAAGCCTTCCGTGTAGGCCAGCGAGACCAGGCGGCACAGGTTCTGCCATCCCACCTGGTTCTTGGCCAGCAGCGTCAGGTGATGCAAGGCCTGGTTGCGGGACATCACCTTCCGGCTGCCCTCCGTGACGTAGACCTCGCAGCCGATAATCGGCTTCACGCCTTCCTTCGAGGCCTTCTGGCAGAACTCCACGGCGCCGAACATCGCCCCGTGGTCCGTCAGCGCCATCGCCGGCATCTTCAGCTTCGCGGCTGCCTTCACCAGCTGCGGGACCGTCGCTGCCGCATCGAGCAGCGAGTAGTGGCTGTGGACGTGCAGGTGGACGAAATCGGCGTGCGCCATCAATTCCTCACGTAGACGAGCTCGCCCTTCTTCACGACCATCCCCACCTGATTGATCCCGAAATGGTAGACCAGATGCCGGTAATCGGGGCAATCGAGCAGCACCAGATCGCCAGCCTTGCCCTCCTCGAGGCTGCCGGTGCGGTCGGCGACGCCGATGGAGTACGCGGCATTCAAGGTCGCGGCGTTGAGCGCCTCCGCGGGCGTGAGGCCCATTCCGAAGCAGGCCATCGCCATCATCAGAGGCATCGACTCCGTGTAGCAGCTCCCCGGGTTGCAATCCGTGGCGAGCGCGACGGCGCATCCGGCGTCGATCATCCTGCGCCCGGGAGCGAAGTGCCCCTCGCGCAGGCAGAAGGCCGTGCCGGGCAGCAGCACACCACACGTGTCGGAATCGGCCAGATGGCGAATGCCGTCCTCGCCCGTGACCAGCAAGTGATCGACGCTCGCGGCCTTCAACTCGAGCCCGACCCCGAGCGCGCCGCACTCGCCGATCTCGTCGGCGTGGATCTTGATGCCGAGGCCGAGCTGGGACGCCGTCGCCAGGATGCGGCGGGCGTCGTCCGCGGGAAACACCTGCTCCTCGCAGAAGACGTCGCAGAAAGTGGCCAGCTCCGACTCGGCAATGCGGGGGAGCATCTCCCGGCAGATGCGGTCCACGTAACCCGGTCGATCGGCCTTGAATTCGGGCGGCACGGCGTGAGCGCCCATGAAAGTCGGAACGACGGTGACCTGTTCGCGAGCCATCGCGGAGGCATTGGCGATGGCGCGAAGCATCTTCAGCTCGGTCTCGGTGTCCAGCCCATAGCCGCTCTTGATCTCGACTGTGGTTGTGCCCAAAGAGAGCATCAACATCAATCGGTTGTAGGTCTCCTCTGCCAGGGCGCCCTCTTCGCAATCTCGGACCTTGGCGACGGTGCCCAGGATGCCGCCGCCCGCGGCGAGGATTTCCAGGTACTTCTTGCCTGCAAGGCGCATCTCCACTTCGTGGTGGCGGCTGCCGGTGAAGCAAGCGTGCGTGTGCGGGTCGACGAAGCCGGGCACCACGACCTGGCCGCTGGCGTCGATCGTCGTGAACTCCTCGGGGTCTTCGTACCAGTGGCCGTGGGCCAGCTTCTCCTCGATCGCCTCCGTGGTGCCCACCATGTCCACGATCCCGCCCTGGACGATGATTGCCCCGTCCTCGATAACCTGCACCGAGCCGAGGTCCAGCCCGCGCTTGGGAGCCGTGCCGGCGCAGGTCACCAGCTGCTTGGCGTTCTTGACGACGAGGTTTCCCACTAGACGTTGATCCCCAAGCTCGGCAGCTTCACTCCGCGGTCCCTGGCGACCTGGCGCGCCTTTTCGTAGCCGGCGTCGGCGTGACGCATCACGCCCGTAGCGGGGTCGTTGGTGAGCACGCGGGTCAGTCTCGCGGCAGCGGCCGGCGTGCCGTCGGCGACGATGACCTGGCCGGCGTGGATGGAGTTGCCGATGCCGACGCCTCCGCCGTGGTGCAGGGAAACCCAGGTCGCACCGCTGACGGCGTTGAGGAGCGCGTTGAGCAGCGGCCAGTCGGCGATAGCGTCGCTGCCGTCGAGCATTCCTTCGGTCTCGCGATTGGGGCTGGCGACGGAGCCGGTGTCGAGGTGGTCGCGGCCGATGACGATTGGGGCGGAGATCTCGCCTGAGCCAACGGCGTCGTTGATCGCCAGGCCGAAGCGGGCGCGCTCTCCCAATCCCAGCCAGCAGATGCGGGCAGGGAGTCCCTGGAACTTCACGCGCTGGCGGGCCATTTCGATCCAGCGCGCCAGATGCTTGTCTTCCGGGAAGAGCTTCAGGACCAAGTCGTCGGTCTTCTGGATGTCGGCGGGGTCTCCCGAGAGGGCAGCCCAGCGAAACGGACCCTTCCCCTCGCAGAAGAGGGGACGCACGTAGGCCGGCACGAAGCCGGGGAAGGCGAACGCATCCTCGACGCCGGCCTTCTTGGCTTCGCCGCGTATGTTGTTGCCGTAATCGAAGACCACTGAGCCGCGCTTCTGGAATTCGAGCATCGCCCGCACGTGGAGGACGACCGACTCGCGAGCAAGCGCCTGGTACTTGTCGGGGTCGCTGGCGCGCATGGCCACGGCGTCTGCTAGCGACATCTGATGCGGCACGTAGCCGTTGAGCATGTCGTGGGCGGAGGTCTGGTCCGTCACCGCGTCGGGGAGTATTCCGCGGCGAAGCAGCTCGGGATGCGCGATGGCGGCGTTCATCTCGAGGCCGATGCTGTAGGGCTGGCGCGCGGCTTTCTTCTCCAGGGCCACGCGCACGGCGGTGTCGAAGTCCGGTGCCATCCAGTCCAGGTATCGAGTGGCGAGCCTCTTCTCGATGCGCTGGCGATCGACCTCGGCACAGAACGCGACGCCGCCGTTCATCGTGACCGCGAGCGGCTGCGCGCCGCCCATCCCGCCCAGGCCCGCAGTGAGGACGAGACGGCCGGCCAAGGTGCCGCCGAAGCTCTGCCGGGCGCACTCGGCGAAGGTCTCGAAGGTCCCCTGGAGGATGCCCTGGGTGCCGATGTAGATCCAGCTCCCGGCCGTCATCTGGCCGTACATGATGAGGCCCCGCGCCTCCAGCTCCCGGAAATGCTCCCAGTTGCCCCAGGCGGGGACAAGGTTGGAGTTGGCGATCAGGACTCTCGGGGCATCGGGGTGGGTCCGAAAGATCCCCACGGGCTTGCCCGACTGGACCAGAAGCGTCTCGTCGGCTTCCAGAGCGCGCAGCGAGCGGACAATGGCCTCGAAGGCCTCCCAGTTCCGCGCCGCCTTGCCGGAGCCGCCATAAATGACGAGGTTTTTCCAGTCTTCGGCCACGTCCGGGTCGAGGTTGTTCATCAGCATGCGCAGGGCGGCTTCTTGGAGCCAGCCCTTGCAGGAGATCCGGCCGCCTCGCGGGGCGCGGACCTCTGGGTGAATTTCGACCGGCATGCCCTCGACCTCCTGCCCCGGGCCGCAGGCGAGGGCGACGGGGAAATGCGTCATGACAAAGGCGTAGAATCCTACCATGAAAAGCGGCATTTATCGAGGCCAGGAGGCTGCTGTGTCCTGCTTGGCGACATCTGTCTGTCCGCACGCCGGACAGGGCTCGGTGGCTGCGACGCTCCACGCCGTCATGCCTGGCAGCGATCCGGCCTGGTGCGATTCGTGCTTCACTGGGTCCGGCGCCGGTCTAACGACGGGAGAAAGAGGATGAGGTCGTCTTGAACCACTCGGGCCTGGCAACCCTGGCGGCGGTGTGGCGCGGCTTCTCGCTCAAGGCCAAGCTGCGGGTCGTGGTGTACGGCGGTCTGCTCGCTCTCTATCTCGGCGGAGGTTGGTACATGTGCGCTTCTTTCGGGCTGACCGCGGGCAAGGACGGGCCGGCCGGTCCCGAGCTGGAAGCCCGGCTGCACCGCCACGTGGATGTGCTGGCCCGCGAGATCGGCGAGCGCAACGTCTTCCGGCCCGCGGCATTGGAGAAGTCGCTGGCCGGCACCGCCCAGTTGCCGTGGCGCCTGCGGATCGGGGCCCACTACGACTCCGTCAGCGGCAGCCCGGGCGCCGACGACAACGCCTCTGGAGTGGCCGCGTTGTTGGAGCTCTCGCGCGCCCTGGCGGCCACGCCGCCGCGGCGAGACGTTCGCTTCGTCGCCTTCGTCAACGAGGAGCCTCCGTTCTTCACGACGGACGCAATGGGCAGTCGGGTCTACGCGCGAGCTGCCCGCCGCCGTGGCGACCGGATCGACGCCATGCTGAGTCTGGAGTGCCTCGGTTACTACGACGACCGCCCCGGCTCGCAGCGTTATCCACCAGGCCTCTCGCTCTTCTACCCCGGCACGGCCAATTACATAGCCGTGGTCGGGAGTTGGCGGCAGCGTTCTCTGGCCAGCCGCTTCCACACGCTTCTCGCCCGGCAGACGGCCCTTCGGGTGGAGTGCGCCGCAGTGCCCGAGTCCCTTCCCGGCGTCAGCTGGTCGGACCACGCCTCGTTCTGGGAGCAGGGCTACCCGGCGTTGATGGTGACCGACACGGCGCCGTATCGCAATCCGAACTACCATGACGCAACCGATCGGCCCGCCACGCTGGACTACGGCCGGTTGCGCCGCGTGACGGCTGGGCTCGCGAGCGCCATCCGGACGCTGGCAAACGAGTGAACAGAGTTCCTCAGTCCTACTGCGTCGTCTCGCCCGCCGCCAGCGCCTGGTAGAGGCGCAGGTGCAGCGAAGTTTCGATTTGAGGCGAGTAGCGGTCGCGGGCCACGCGCCGCGCCTGTTCTGCCAATTGCCGTCCCAGAAGCGGCTCGAAGGCAAGCCGCGCGACGCAGTCGGCGAAGCCTTGCTCGCCTGAATAGACCAGGCCCGTGAGCCCGTGCTCCACGAGATCGCGGTTCCCCGGGATGTCGTTGACGATGACGGGGCGGCCCCACCACATCGCCTCGAGGATCGCGTTCGGCATTCCGCCCTCGGCCTCCGAGGTGTTGAGCACGGCGTCGCCGCCGGCCAGGATCGAGGGAAGCTGCTCGTGGCGCAGATCGCCGGCGTAGGAGACCCATGGAAGGCGGCGGATCTCTCCGAAGAGCCGGTCGGCATACCGCCGGTCCAGGACCGGGCCCAGGTAGAGCAGCCGCAAGGCGGGCAGGCGCGGTCGAAGCGCCTCCAGCGGAGCAATCGGGAACAGGTTCGCCTTGACGGGCCGGATGCCTCCGACGTGCAGCAAGGTGAAGGCATCGGGGCGGCGCGACCAGCCTGC
>JACQFU010000122.1 GCA_016199905.1 Candidatus Wallbacteria bacterium | reverse complement strand
GCTCTTCACCGGGTCCGTGGCCGGGTCGGTGGCGAAGGGGAACCTCTGGTCTTCAGCCAGGTTGGCCGGATGATAGGGGTTGCCGTCGATCTTCAGCGCGACCCCGCCGGCGACCTTCACGCGAAGCCCGCAGCGGCCGTGACACATCTGGCAGACGGTGTAGTGGATTCCCACCGTGGGCGACAGTTCCGTGGCGTCGGGCTCGGCGCCCGTGAAACCGGCGGCCATCGCTGGCGTGGTCCGCACGAGGTTCGTTCCCAGGGCCGCCGCCGCGGCCAGGGCCGAGGTGCCCCTCAGGAACGTGCGGCGCTTCAGGCTCAGGGCGGGCAGGCGTCCGAGATTGTCTTTGTGGCTCATCTTCGGCACTCCTCGTTCACTTGTTCAGGTTGCGGACCGCGAAGAAGCGCGTTCCGTGGCAACCCACGCACAGGTTCATTGCCACCTGCCGTCGCACGTGAGCGGCCGACTTGGTGAGCAGATCGATGGAGACGTGACAGTCCGTGCAGCCGAGCTGGGGACCCGTCGGCGACAGGTGGTGGCGGTAGTGGACCGTTTCGATCGACGGGTTGAGCGCCCTCGACGTGAGGACGGCGCCGTGGCAGTACTTGCAGGCCTGGATGCTCTTGGAAGCGCTGGCGGAGTGGAACGCGATGGCGTTGCGCGTGGCCGCGTCGATGTCGGCCTGGGCGGCGCCGTCGACGGCTACCCCCAGGATCGAGACCTGCGCCGTGGAGGAGGCGCCCCGAGGATCGCTCACGCGAAGTTGAAGCTGGTACAACCCGTCGGCTGGCGTGATGGTCAATTGCGAGCTCGTAACATTCGTGAGCGTGGCTGCCGGGCCGGAGAGCTTCGTCCACTCATACGAGAGGCGGTCGCCGTCGGGGTCGGTGCCGCCGCCGGAGATCGTGGCGGCTGCGCCCGCGGCGAGGGTCGACTCGGCGCGGGCCACGGTCGCCGTGGGAGCGTGGTTCGGCGGCAGCAGGGCGGTCACGGTCACCTGGACGTCGTCGCTGGCCTGCTCGGAGAACGGGTCGCGCGCGGTCAGGCGGAAGACGTACGAACCGATTCCCGGAAGCTGCACGGGAGTCCGGAGGCTCGAAACGGAGGTGACCGAGGCGCCCGCCACGGGCGGCACCAAGGTCCATTGGAAGGTGAGCGTCTGGCCCTCGGGATCGACGGCCGTACCCGTCAGGCTCACGGGAGTGCCGATCTCCACCGTCTGATCCGGTCCGGCGTTGACTGTCGGCGGGCGGTTGAGAACCATCTGCGTCGACAGCAGTCTGGTCCCGAAGGCGTTGCGCACTTCGAGGCGCTGTCCGTCGAAGACGGTCACGGATCGGAAGGTCACATTGCCTTGCCAGTCGGCGGTTGCCTGGGCAGCCAGCGACATCGACTCGGGTTGGGAAGGCGGCGTCGAAGTCGTCGAGAAGAGACCGAAGGTGAGTCCCGATGCCGTGGGCCCCAGGCTAGCGACGAGGTCCGTCTGCACGCCCGGCGCGCCAGGATTCGCATCCTGGAGGGCAGAGAAGACGGCTGCGCCGGAGGCGGGAAGCGCGAGCGACGCGCCCGTGGCGGTCGTCGTGGCGATGCCGCCGGTGCCCCCATTGCAACCCGACAGCAGGGAGGCCGTCAGGAGCCAATAGATGATGCGAGTATTTCCACGTTGCCTCGGACAGGTTGCCATCGACTGCACCTCGCTTCGAGCGAACCGGGGAGGGTGGGCCGGAGCGAGGAGATGGCAACGTGCGTGCCAGCGGGGAGGCGCGCGCCGGCTCGAGGCCTCACTGTCGGCTCCAGGAGCCGCGAAGCCGGTTAGAAATCCGGACAGGGGTGGGCTCGGCGACGGGAGTCGTTCGCCGCCGGGAGCGTTACGCCGCCGACACGTCCGGGGGACGCCGCCGTCCGCGAAACGTTACCCTCCGGTAACAGGCGGACAGATTGACCCGCGAGGGGCGATCGGCTGAAACGTCGCTCCTGGAACGGTCTTAGCGCAGTCGGCGGGGCGTCGAGAGCGGACTCGCCGGCGCTTGATGCGGCGCCGCGCGAGCCGGTTTCGTGGCACAGGGATTGCGGCCGCCACCGGTGCCAACCCCGGCGCCGGGGTCTGTGTCGTCGTTTCCCCAGATGTTCGTCCCTGCGCAATCAGTCCAGCAGCCGCGGCCCGGGCTCGTCCGGGGCAGGCTGCTCGTGACCGCGAGCCTCCTGGCGATCGCCGCCTTCGCGGCGGGAACGGCGATTCCGCGCCGGCCCGCGCCGCTGCTCGTGGACCTGGCCAAACGCGTCGCCCCGTCGTCCGTGGCGATACCGCACGCGAGCGCGGAGCGCGCGGTGCCCGCGTTGCGCGTCGCCTTCGCGACGATGATCTCGCCTCGCGAGACGCGCTCGGTCTACGGGCGGCTGGCCGGCTACCTCGCGGTGCGCACGGGCCGCCGGGCCGAGATCGTGCAACGCGGCTCGTACGCGGAGGTCAATCGACTGCTCGACGGCGACCTGCTGTCGCTGGCCTTCATCTGTTCGGGAGCCTACCCGGAGGCCCACGACGTCTACGGCGCCCGCCCTCTGGCCTCGCCGGTGGTAGGCGGCAGCAGGACGTATCGTTCGTGCGTGCTCGTGCCGCGGGAGCATCCGGCCCGCTCCGTGCGCGACCTGGCGGGTTTGCGGCTGGCCCTGGTCGACCGCGAATCCCTCACCGGGCGGCTGTACCTGCTCTCCAGGTTCCTCGAGCTGGGAATTCCCGAGAATGACGCAATGCGTCAGGTGTCGTGGACCCATAGCCACGATCGCTCCATCCGGCTGGTGGCCCGCGGGGTGGTGGATGCAGCTGCCGTCGACAGCCTCGTTTGGCTGCACCTGGCTGGAGATCATCCCGAGCTGACGCGAACGGTGCGGGTGCTGGAGTACTCGGGGGACTTTCCGGCGCCCCCGCTGGTGATCCCTCGCAACTGCGACCCGGCTCTGGAAACGCGCCTTCGCCAGGCGTTGTTGGCCATGCACCAGGACGACGCGGGCAGGCCCATCCTCGCCAGCCTCGGGATCGATCGCTTCGAGCCGGTCTTCAACTACGACTTCGACGCCGTCCGCCGACTGCAGCGCCGGGTCCTGGACGAAGCGCCGCTGGTCACCAGGGGCGTCCGGTGAACCGCACCAGCCTGCAGACGCGGTTGCTGGTGGGCGTCCTCGGCCCGCTCGTGCTTCTCGGCGGCGCCCTGCACGTGATCCAGCGCGCCACGCTCACGGAGCAGCTCGTCGAGTCGTCTCACGCCCGGGCCCACTCCCTGGGACACGCGTTCGCGTCGTCGTGTCTGGATGCCGTGCTGGTCAGCGATCGGGCCGCGCTCGACCGCATCACCTCCGAGCTGGCCGCGTGCCGCGAGGACGTGGTCTACGCCTTCGTCGCCGACGCCACCGGCGAGATCCTGGCCCACTCTTTCGCAGGCGGCTTCCCCGAGGCGCTGATCCCCCTGGCGCGCACGCCGGGCCGAACCATCGTCGAGATCGAGGCGGCAGGCGAGCACGTCTGCCACGCCGTGGTGCCGATCCTCGACGGCGCACCCGGCTCCGTGCACGTTGGGCTGTCCGAGCGGGCCGCCCAGATCGAGCTGCGCTCCACGCTGTTGCATCTGGACCTCACGTTTGCGATGTTCGGCTCGCTCATCTGCGTGCTCGTGGGGCTTACGCAGGCGCTGGCGCTGGATCGCATTCGAGAGCTGGCGCACCGGGTCGGACGCCTGCCGCCGCTGCCGAGCTCGTCGGAGGCCGAGCTGCCGGAGGACGGGCCCGATGAGCTGACCGAGCTGGCGGCGTCTTTCAATCGCACCCGCCGTCAGCTTCGTCTCACGCACGACGCCGCCGTGGAGAGCGAGCGTCTTGCCGCGGCAGGCCGGCTCGCGGCGGGCTTCGTCCACGAGTTGAACAATCCGCTGGCCAGCTCGCTGTCCTGCGTCGAGGCGCTGGCCGCGGGCAAGGTCCCCTCCGACCGCATTCCGGAGTATCTCCGCATGACCGAAAGCTCCATGGGGAGAGTGGCGACCGTGGTGAGGCGGATGGCGGACTTTGCCGCCGGACCGGCGTGCGATCTCGACGCGCCCACGGACCTGTCCCAGGTCGCGCGATGGGCGGTGGCCGACGTGAGCAAGCTGGTCGAGCAAGCCGGCGTCCGCCTCGTGGCGAGCCTGGACGAACCGGTGCCGCCGCTCCAGGCGTGCGCCGTGCTTCTGGAACAGGTCTTCGTAAACCTGCTCTCCAACGCCGTCGAGGCCAGCGCGCCGGGGGAAGTCGTGGCGATCCGGATCCGGCCGGCGAAGGCCGAGCTGGTGCTGGAGGTAGAGGACCACGGAACCGGCATGGAGCCCGAGGAGATGGCGAAGATCGGCGAGCCCTTCTACACGTCCAAGGGCACGGGCCACGGCCTGGGACTCGGCCTGTTCCTGGTACGGGGGGCAATGCGCCGTCACGGCGGCACCCTGGAGGTCGATAGCCGGCCGGGGACGGGCACGACGATGCGGCTGCGGTTCCCGCTGGACCCCAGCGCCGACCATATGGGAGTATGACGATGTTTTCAGTCCTTTTGGTGGAGGACGAGGCGGTCCTGCGGACGACCACGCGGGATTCGCTGGCGCTGCGGGGCTACCAGGTGAAGGACGTGGGCGACGGCGCCCAAGCCCTGCGCATCCTGGAGGGGCTGGTCTTCGACGCGATCATCGCCGACGTGCGGTTGCCCGGCGCGAGCGGCCTGGACGTGCTGATTGCGGCTCGCAAGAACAGCCCCTGCGCCCCGGTCATCCTGATGACGGCCTTTGGCACGGTCCCCCTGGCCGTGGAGGCGATGAAGCGCGGCGCCTTCGACTTCCTCACCAAACCCTTCCGCTTCGAGGAGCTGGAGTCGGTGCTGGAGCGGGGGCTGGCCGAAGGGATGCGCCAGTTGCCGCTTCGGCGGGAGGTTCAGGCGAGCGGTTCGCTAGAGGAAAAAATGGCCAGGCACGAGCGAGAGGAGATCCGCCGGGTGCTGGAGGCGACCCAGGGAAAGCGAACGGAAGCCGCCCGGCTGCTGGGTATCAGCCGCAAGGCGCTCTGGGAAAAACTCAAGCGCCTTGGGTAGGCGGCCGGCGCACTTCCGGGAACCTCGGACGCCCGGTCTGCGACCCTCCTCCGGAACGTCGTATCGTGTTATAATGCGCGGCTCGCGCCTAAACGGCGGCGGCTTCGAACCACCCCGAACATGAGCAGTGAAACGATACCCACCCAGGGCCCCGCCGACAGCCGCCGCGCCGAGTTGGCGAGTCTCCGCATCCACCGCACGGAGGACCCGGCCCCGCGGCGTCGCGACGGTTCGTCCCTGGGTACACAACTCTTCTGGTTCTTCTCCATCCTGCTGGCCGCCGGCGCGGGCTATCTGGCGGCCAGTCAACTTCCGGGCCGCGCCGCGGAGATCGAGTTGGTGCGCGCCCACTCCGCTGCGTCGGCCGCGGCCGGCTCGTTGACCGCGACCGGCTATCTGCAGGCCAAGCGCCGGACCTCCATCGGCTTCAAGATGTCGGGCCGGCTAACGGAGCGCCTCGTCGACGAGGGCGACAAGGTGAAGGCCGGCCAGGTGCTGGCCCGCCTCGACAGCCGGGAACAAGCGGCGGCGGTGGCGCGTCAACAAGGCGCGCTGGACCAGGCGCGGGCGGCCGCCGCCGAGATGGAGGCCGGCTTCCGCAAGGAGGAGATCGGCAAGGCGCGCTGGACTCTCGACCAGGCCAAGGCCAATCAGGTGAAGGCCGACCAGGACCTCGAGCGACTCCGAGGGCTCTTCGCTCGCAAGGCGGCCGCCAAGTCGCAGCTGGAGGAGGACGAGGCCGCGGCGCGCGCCGCCCGGGCAGCCGTCGAAACCGCGCGCCAGCAGCTCGAGATGATGACTGCCGGGATGCGCCCCGAACAGATCGCCGCCGCCCGCGCCAACGTGAAGCAGCAGGAGGCCCTGCTCGATCTGGCGAAGACCCAGTTCGAGGAGTGCGTCCTGAAGGCGCCCTTCGGCGGCACGATCCTGGAGAAGCACGTGGAGCAAGGCTCGATGCTGATGTTCGGCGGCCCGCCGGGAGGCTCCAGCAACGCGGCGGAGGTCTTCACACTGGCCGATCTCTCGGAGCTGGAGGCGGAGATCGACATCGCCGAGGCGAGCCTTTCCCAGGTGCACGAGGGTCAGCCCGCGGAGATCGTCGCCGACGCCGTGCCCGACAAGAAGTACTCGGGCACGCTGAGCAAGGTGATGCCGCGCGCCAACCGTCAGAAGGCGGTCGTGCCGGTGAAGGTCCGCGTCGCCTCCCCCGACGAGCGGCTGCGGCCGGACATGTCCGTCAAAGTCTCCTTCCTGGAGCAGAAGGTCGAGAAGCAGAAGGGGCCGCCGCCCCTCTACATCCCGCGAGCGGCGGTGCGGGACAAGGGCGGAGCCAAGGTCGTCTACCTCGTCCGGGACGGCCAGGTGCAGCTTCACGTCGTCGAGCTGGGCAAGGAGCAAGGGGCGGAGATCGAAGTGTTGCGCGGCCTGTCTCCGGGCGACGCGATGGTGGCCAACCCCTCCCCCGACCTGGCGGAGGGCTCGAAGGTCCACGAGAAGGGGCAGATGTGAGTCGGTGAAGGCGGGTCTCGCCCCGAGCTTGTCCAAGGGCGACTCGTGACGCAACACTCCGGGCTTCGGCAAGCTCAGCCCGAATGGCAACAGGCGCCGGCGGCAGGCCGGCAGGAACCCATGGGCGAACCACTCGTCGTACTCGATTCAGTAACCAAGTCGTTTTTCAGGGACAGCCTCGAGCTCAAGGTGCTCGAGGGAGTCAGCTTCGCCATCGAAAAGGGAGAGTTCCTGGCGCTGATGGGGCCGTCGGGCTCGGGCAAGACGACCCTCCTGAACCTGATCGCCGGTCTCGACAAGCCCTCCGCCGGCCTCATTCAGGTCGACCAGACCGACATCACCAAGCTCGACGAGGCCGAGCTCGCCGAGTGGCGCAGCCGCCACGTGGGCTTCGTGTTCCAGCTCTACAACCTCATCCCCGTGCTGACGGCGTTCGAGAACGTGGAGCTGCCGCTGCTGCTGACCAGCCTGTCGAAGGCCGAGCGGCGCACGCACGTCGAGACAGCGCTGAAGGTCGTGGGACTGCTGGAGCGCGCCGAGCACTATCCACGGCAGCTTTCCGGCGGCCAGGAACAGCGTGTCGGCATCGCCCGAGCCATCGTCACCGACCCCACCATCGTCGTGGCCGACGAGCCCACCGGCGACCTGGACGCCAAGTCGGCCGACGAGATCATGCAGCTGCTGGTCGATCTCAACCGCGAGTTCCAGAAGACCATCGTGATGGTGACGCACGACCCGAAGGCCGCATCGCGCGCGCACCTGACGCGCCACCTGGACAAGGGCGTTTTCAGTTGAAAGTCGCCGGCCCGCGAGACCGCAAATGAAGTTCTTTCCGCTGGTCTTCAAGAACATCCGCCGCAACAAGCGGGGCACGGCGCTCACGCTCGGCTCGATCTTCGTGAGCCTCTTCCTGTTCACCGTCCTCTTCAACGGCGTGGATTCGATGGACCGCATCGAGCACCGCTCGGACCACAGCCTCCGGATCTGCGTCCACCACAAGATCTCGCTGACCATCGCGCTGCCGGAGTCGTACCGCCGGAAGCTCGCCGCGCTCCCCGGCATCCTCGCCGTCTGCCCCTTCAACTGGTACGGCGGGGTCTACCGCGATCCGAAGCTGATGTTCACAACTCTTTCGGTGGACCCGGAGACGCTGCTCGACGTCTGGGGCGACCAGTTCGAGATTCCGCCGGAGCAGTTCGAGAAGTTCAAGAAGACTCGCACGGGCGCGATCGTCGGCCGCGTGACCGCCGACAAGTTCGGCTGGAAGGTCGGCGACCACATCCAGCTCACGGGCACGGTCTTCCCGGTCAACCTGGAGTTCGAGATCTGCGCCATCCCGACGAAGGACTTCGATCCGCGCTCGCTGCTGCTTCAACGCAAGTATCTGGAGGAGTCGCTGGGCAATCCCGGTATCGCGACGGACTTCTGGTGCCGCGTCGACAAGGCAGAGGCGATCCCCGGGCTGATGCAGCAGATCGATCGGATGTTCGCCAACAGCCAGTACGAGACGCTGACGGAGACCGAGAAGTCTTTCGCCGCCAACATGATGGGGATGTTCGGCGACATCCGCTCGGTGGTAGGCGGAGTGGGCCTCATCGTGGTGCTGACGATCATTTTGGTGTCGGCCAACAGCGTGGCGATGTCGGTGCGCGAGCGGACCACCGAAATGGCCGTGCTGAAGGCGATCGGCTTCCGGCCGCGCCACGTGATGGCGATGGTGATGGGCGAGGCGATGCTCGTCGCGTTCGCGGGCGGGATGACGGGCTGTCTGACGGCCTTCTGGCTCTTCCGGTCGCCCTGGCTGGCCGCCAAGATGGGGCCGATGGGCGCGCTGTTCGTGGCGAGGCCGTCGGTGCTCGGGATGGGCGCGGGCGTGGCGCTGGGAGTCGGCGCGCTCTCCGGGTTGGTACCGGCGGTTTCGGCGGCGCGGCTTCGGATCGTCGACGCCCTGAGGCAGGTGGCCTGACGTGGCGGTGCCGATCCAGTACAACATCCGCAATCTGTTCGTGCGCAAGGTGAGCACGTCGATGACCGTGGCCGGCATCGCGCTGGTCGTGTCGACCTTCGTCAGCCTGATGGCGCTGGTGACGGGCCTGCAGCGCACGCTGGTCGAGGCCGGCGATCCGCGAAACGTGATCCTGATGCGCAAGGGCGGCATCTCGGAAGCGGCCAGCGCCCTGACGATGGAGCAGTACACCATCGTGCGCCACGCCCAGGAGCTTGCGCCCGACGGCGACCACGACACCCTCGCCAGCCCGGAGCTGGCCCAGCAGGTGCTCCTGCAGCGCAAAGACGGCAAGAAAGCCAACGTGCTGATCCGCGGCGTGCGCCCCGTCGGGTTCAGGGTCCACGACCGCGTGCGTGTCGCCGCCGGCCGGCCGCTGGCCGCGCGCTCCGGTCAGATCCTGGTCGGCAAGGCCGTCTCCGAGCGCTACAAGGGCCTGGCCCTCGGCGACACGCTTCGATTCGGCCGGCGCGATTGGCCCGTCGTCGGCGTCTTCGAGGAAGGCGGCAGCGCCCACGAGTCCGAGATCTGGGCCGACGCCGACGACCTGATGGGCGATCTCAAGCGCACCTACTTCAACTCCATGACGGCGCGGCTTCGAGATCCTTCGCTGGCCGCCTCGTTGAGCAGCCGGCTCGACGCCGATCCGCGCCTCAATCTCGACGCCAAGACCGAAACGGAGTACTACGCCGACCAGGCAGAGGGTGCCCGCTGGATGCGCGTTCTCGGCCTGGGCATCGCACTCGTGATGGCCATCGGCGCAGTCTTCGCCGCGATGAACACGATGTACGCCGCCATCGGGAGCCGCACCAAGGAGATCGGCACCCTGCGCGCTCTGGGCTTCTCCCGCGGCGCAATCCTCGCCAGCTTCATGCTCGAGTCCGTCCTGCTCGCGCTGCCCGGCGGCATCCTGGGCTGCATCCTCGCCTGGCCGCTGAACGGCCTGCGCTCGGGCACCATCAACATGGCCAGCTTCAGCGAGGTGATGTTCGAGTTCACGATCACCCCGCGCATCTGCCTGGAGGTCGTCGGCTTCGCCGTGCTGATGGGAGTGGTCGGCGGATTTCTGCCGGCCCGGCGCGCGGCGACGCTCCCGATCCTCACAGCGCTTCGAGAGCTGTAGTAGATCCATGCTCTCTCCCCATCCCACCCCTGAACCTTTGCAGCTCGCCCGGCGACCCGCTCAGGTCGGCGCCAACCGGCTGACGCTCTACTGCGGCGCCTCGGAGGCGTACCTGGCCATGCTGGAGGCGATCGAGTGCGCGCAGGAGCGCGTGTTGTTGGAGATGTACATCTTCAGGGACGACGCCATGGGCCAGCAGTTCGGGAAGGCGCTGACGACAGCGGCGGCGCGGGGGGCCGACGTGCGCGTGCTGGCCGATTGGTTCGGGTCGATTCACACTTCGAGCGGATTCTTCGAGCGGCTGCGAGCAGGCGGCGTACGCGTGGAGTTCTTCAATCCAATGAGTCTGTGGCGCAAGCAGTTCGTCTGGCCGCTGCGGGACCACCGCAAGATCCTGGTCTGCGACGGCACGGTCGCGTTCTCCGGCAGCCTCAACATCGGCGCCGAGTACTGCGGATACGACGGCGGAAGCGGCTGGCTCGAGGTGCAGCTCCGGATCGAGGGACCGGGCGCCGCCCAACTGGAATCGCTCTTCGAGGAGACCTGGGAGATCGCCGCCTCGGGCCGGCCTTGGTACCGGCCGCCGCCGCCGCAGGAAGCGTTGCGTCGATGGGTCCGGTCACGCGAGCGGCGGACTGCCGCGAAGAGTTGGGTGGAGGCGGGTCAGTTGCAGATCCTACGCTCGGGAACTTGGCGGGACCGGCGCGATATCTCGCGGGTGTACGAGGCCCTGCTGAAGCGAGCGCAGCACCGCGTGTCGATCATGAACCCCTATTTTCTGCCGGGCCGGCGATTCCTGAGGGCCTTGCGCGCAGCGTGCCGGCGCGGGGTGCAGGTGCGGCTGATGCTGACGGCCAACACGGACTTCCCGCCGATCTGGTACGCAGGCCGCAACCTCTTCAAGCGACTGCTCGACTGGGGTGCCGAGATTTGGCTCTGGCAAGGAGCGCACCTCCACTCGAAGGTGGTCGTGGTGGACGACTCCTGGGCCGCCATCGGCTCCTACAATTTCGACAACTTCAGTCTTTTCAGGAACCTCGAGGTCGTGGTGGCCGTCAGCAATCGCACCCTGGCCGGCGCCTTGGAGTGGACGTTCGAAAAGGAAAAGGCCCTCTGCACGCCGGTGCACCGCGAAGAGTGGAAGAGGCGTGGTATCGGCCAGAAGTTCCTGGAGCGAATGGCCTACCTGTTCCGCTACTGGTTATGACGGAAGTAACGCCGCCGCGCGGCAGGCCCGCGCACCCGATCGGGTTCGTGCGCTGGTTGACGGGCTGGGCGCTGATCGCGCTGGGCGTCCTGGGTCTGTTCTTGCCCGTGTTGCAGGGGGTGGCCCTGATCCTGGCGGGCGTGGCCGTGCTGGGACGCGACAGCGCGGCCGGACGAACGGTCCGCAACTGGCGCTCGGCCTACCTGCATTGGCGGCGGCAGCGGCGGCGCCGTCTTCGGTAAGCTCCACCCGACCGTCCCGGATGTTTCAGCGCGCATCGCCCAGAGAGGCAAGCAGTGCCTGCGCGCCGTGATTGGACGGCTCGCGCGCGAGTACGGCCCGGCAGTCGGCCCGGGCCTGCGCCAAAAGACCGGCGCGCCTATAGATATTGGCGCGATCGACGACCCAGGCGGTTGGGGGCGGCTTGCCCTCCGCGAAGGCGGCGGTGACCATCTGCGCAGCGAGCTTCAGCGACGCCGATCCTTGCTCGCGGCCCCGCGGGACGCCCTCCGAGAACGTCCGACCCAACTCCCACCACGGCTTTTCCCAGTCCCCTTCCAGCACGCACGCCATCGCCAGGATACGCTCCGCATCGGCCTGACGACGGAAGTCCCGGTAACCGCAGCCGAGGTCGTACCAGACGTTGGCGTCGATGGGGAACAGTTCCAGAGCGCGATTGAAACACTGGAACTCGCGCAGCCGCATGGCCTCCGGGTCGTCCTCGGTGGGGCTCAACAGCTCCAAGCCTGGAGCGGCGTGGAGACCCCGCGTCACGTAGGCCATGTAGTGCAACGCCACGGCCTTCTTCCAGTTGGCTTCCCAGTTCTTCGGATCGACCTTCGCAGCCTCCTCGCAGCCCTTGAGCGCGTCGTCGTAGCGGCCGGAGTGGAACGCGTCCCTGGACTTCTCGATCAGCCGGCGCACTCGCTTGGCATTCTCGGGAGACAGTCCACTGTCGTCGGCGGGAGCGCGCAGCGCCAACGACGCGTCGTGCTTGCGCCGGATGCGCAGGACGCCGCTGGAGCGGCCGGCTCGAGACCCCTTTCCCTGAAACACGAATCGGTTGTTGCCCTCGGCCAGGTGCTGGACAGGGATCGAGTCAAAGCCCTGGGAGCTGATGTGGCCGTTGAGCTCGACCAGCACGGGGGACGCGTCGAGGGCGTTCCAGCGAAGCTCGGCCGCCTCCAGTTCGCAGGCGGCGGCCAGCGCGACCTCCCCGACGAAGCCGCCCGCCGGACGTTCCGACGTGAGGTAGAGCGGCAAGTCCCTCTCCTCCAGGAGACGCTTTCGCAGGACGTCTTGGGCCTCCTTGCGTTCCCGGCCCAGCGGATGTTTTTCTCCCGCGACGGCTGGACGGGGGGCGACTGGCGCCGCCGTCGTCACGGAATCGGGCACGCGCCAGAGGAAGTGGCGGCCCGCCATCAGCAACGCGACGATCCAGCAGACTCCCGAGAGAGCGAACAGCCACGATCGGTTCGAGGGGCCCGACAGCGCGGCCAGGGCGGTCTCGGTGCTCTGGTGGTCTTGCGATCGCGACTTGCGCGGGGCGGCGAGGGGTTGGCTGACGCGCGTGGGAGCCGGACTGCGCCCCGCGGTTGCGGATGGCTCGAGCCCCTTGGTCGCCGCGGGCCTGCGGCCGGAGGGGGAACGGGCGGCCAGCAATTCGTCGAGGGCCTCGCGCATCGCACGCGCCGACGGGAAACGCTTCTCGGGATCCGGGTCCATGGCGCGACGCAGGTAGACGGCCAGAGGAGGATCGAAGGCGTCGGCGGCCCGTTCGAAGGGCTTGTCGGCGTCCAGCGTCCCTCCGCGCATCATCCCCATGATCTCCTCGGTGGCGTAGGGGACACGGCCCGTGAGCAGTTCGTAGAACATCACGGCGGCCTGGTAGAGATCTCCTCGGGCGTCGACGTCCGCCACCTTGACCATCTCCGGAGGGAAGTACGGGAGCGTGCCCAACAGCACTCCCTCGCGCGTCATCCGCGTGGCCTCGCGCTGCCGGGCCAGGCCGAAGTCGCCGAGCAAGACGTTGCCCTCGGGTTGCAACAGCACGTTGGCGGGCTTGATGTCCCGGTGGAGGACGCCGAGGGAATGGACGGTATCGAGCGCATCGAGCAGCTGCGTCATGACGCGGAACGCCTCTGCCCGGCCGAGCGGTCCGTCGGCGCGCAGCTTGTGATCCAGGGACAGGCCCTCGGCGTACTCCATCGAGTAGTAGAGGTCCTCTCCCTCCTCGCCGAAATCGTAGAGCCGCACGATGTTCGGGTGGGCGAGCCGGGCGAGCGCGCGTGCCTCTCGCTGAAACCGCTTGCGTTCGTCGCTGCCCTCGCGACCGCCGACGTGGACGACCTTGAGCGCGACCTCGCGATCGAGCCCCTCCTGAACGGCGTGATAGACCGACCCGGAGCCTCCCGCGCCCAGGAAGCTGAGGATCTTGTATCCCTTGAAGGTTCCGCCGACCTCGATCATTGACGCGCCGAACGCCGGCCCTCCGGCGCCGTCAATGAATGTACACTGAACGGCGGGATCGGGAGCAAGCAAGCGACCGAGTTTTCGAGAGCGACAAGCTGAGCGAGGGGTTCGGCTCGAGCAGGAAGCCCGGGCCAATCGTGCTCGCTCGACGGGAGATCGTGTGATCCAATCCAATTTCCTGGATATCGCGCTGGCGATGGCATTCGTCTACCTCTTGCTGAGTCTCATGTGCTCGGCCGTCCACGAATTCATCGCCGCCTGGCTATCGTTTCGCCACAAGCACCTCCTCTCCGCCATCCGCAATCTCCTGGACTCCGGCGAACCGGCCGCGACCGACTTGTCGAGAAGAGTGATGGCGCACCCGCTCGTGGCAAGGATTTCGACGGGCAAGCCTTCCTATGTACCATCGCGCCTGTTCGTGACGGCCTTGCTGGACGTACTGATCCCTAACCAGGCGGCGAATGCCGGCGGGAAATCCCTCGACGATCTGCTTGCCGGGGCCAGTGCTCCCGAGGACGTCAAGACGGCCTTGCGGTCCCTGGCAAGGGACGTCGACGGCTCCTGGAGTGAATTGCGCGATCGCGTCGAAGACTGGTACGACCACGCGATGGACAGGGCATCCGGGGGCTACAAGCGGATGAGCCACTACTGGATGTGCGGCATCGGCCTGGCGCTTGCGTTGGTCCTGAACGTCGACACCCTGGACCTCTGCGGCGTGCTGGCCCGCGACTCGGCGATGGCCGGAAAGCTTGCGGACAGGGCGATGGAGTACGCCCGATCGGCGGAGACGGCCAAGGCCGTAGAGGCCGCCAAGTCGGCCCCGGGGACACAGCCGACAACCGATCCAGTTGCACGGGCCAGCTCGGAGCTGAAGACCGCCACGGAGATCGTTCGAACCCTCGGCGGGTCGGGACTGCCGATCGGCTGGAACGGCCGAAAGTGCGACAGCCTGCCCCTCAAGCTGCTGGGCTTGCTGCTGACGGCCGCCTGCGTCTCTCTCGGGGCCCCGTTTTGGTTCGACGCCTTGAACAAGATGACCAACGTTCGAACCACGCTGAAGCCCACAGCCAAAGCCGAAAAGAAGTGAACGCCCCGCATCGACCCAAGCCGAGGCTATGCAGCATTTTTTCGTGACCCGATCGATTCACCGGCTGGCGCTCTGCTGGATGGCCGTCGCCGGGCTTTGCGGTTCGGCGAGTGCCACGCCCTTGCCCGCGGGCGCGACCCAACGCGACTGCGACGGGGCCGTGGTTCGCTGGTGGTCGGGCGAACCCATCTCGGCGTCGAAAGGCGGTGGGACAACCGAAGCGGCTATCACGTTCCTTCGCGAGCACGCGGACCAGATCGCCCCCGCCACGGGCGTCGGCGACCTGGTTCCCGTCCGGCGCGCGTCGGGGCTGGCGACCGACCACGTCTGGTTCCAGCGGATGCTGAGCGGGCTGCCCGTGGAAGGCGCGACCATCGGCGTGCACCTCGCGGCAGGCCAGGTCCGGTCCGTCGCCGGCAGCCACGGCCCAGCGCTGGCGCTGGTCGCGGGCAAGGACGGCGCCCTCCCCTTCGCCCGGGCGCTGGAGGCCGCGCTGACCCACACAGGCGCGGTCGCTCCGTTGCGCGCCCCCGCCTCGGGCGAGCAGGTGGTCTGGGCGTCGGGCGCCACGGGAATCCCGGCGTGGCGGATCGGCGTTCCTTCGCGCGAGCCGCTGGCGGACTTCGTCGTCTGGGTCGACGGTCGGACCGGGGCCGTGCTCGCGAGCAAGGACGTGCTGCAGCGTGCGAGCGGGTCCGGTCGAGTCTTCGACCCCAATCCGGTCGTCACGCTCCAGAATCCGGCGTTGACCGACCAGAACGACTCGGAGGCCGCCGTCCCATCCGGAGCCTACTTCACGCGAACGCTGCAGAGGCTGGATGGCTCGGGGAACCTGCGCGGCAGTTTCGTGGACGTCTACTCGCAGCCTTCGGGAGCGCAGAGGTCGCGCGCCTTCGAGCCCTCGCTGTCCTTTTCCTACGGTCGCTCGGATCTGCGGTTCGAGGAGACGATGGTCTACTTCCACATCGACAGGGCGCAGGCCCTGATCCAACAGCTGGGATTCACGAATGTGAACAATCGGGTCCAGACGGTCAACGCGCACGCGCAGGCAAATGACAACTCTTTCTACTCTCCGCTCACCAAGGAGTTGGCCTTCGGCGACGGTGGCGTGGACGACGCCGAGGACGCCGACGTCATCCTGCACGAGTACGGACACTCCATCCAGGACAACCAGGTGCCCGGCTGGGGCGGCAGCGCGGAAAGCGGCGCGATGGGCGAAGGGTGGGGCGATTTCCATGCCGCCGCGAGCCTGGCGCTGTCGTTGGGCCAGACCTACCAGCTCGAAGTGGTCGCCGACTGGGACGCCACGTCGTACTCCCCCGACAACCCTCCGGATCTGCGCCGCCTGGACAGCACCAAACACTATCCGGAAGGGCTTCAGAACGAAGTGCACAAGGACGGAGAGATCTGGTCGGCATGCCTGTGGCAGCTGCGCGGGGCGGTCGGGATGCAGCAGGCGTTGCGGCTGGTGCTGGAGTCGCACTTCCACGTTCCGTCGAATGGCACCTTCGCCGACGGGGCCAACGCGATCCAGCAGGCCGACCAGGCGTTGAACGCCGGGGCCAACGCAACGGCAATCCGCCAGATCTTCATCAATAGGGGCATCCTGGGCTCGGCGCCGGCGGTGGACGACCATCCGAACAGCGTCACCGGACCTTTCGGCTCTTCCGACATCGTGACGGTGGGCGGAGCGGCCGGCTCCGGGACGATCGAGGTCTCGGGCGACGCCGACCTGTTCCAGGTGAGCCTGGTGGCCGGCCAGACCTACACCTTCCGGACGACTCTGGGGACGCTGACCGACACCGTGCTGGCGTTGCTGAACGGGTCCGGGGCCGTGCTCACCTCCAACGACGACGACGGCACCTTGCGCTCCAGCCGTATCGCGAGCTTCACCGCCACCGCGTCGGGCACCCACTATCTGCGGGTTACCGGCTTCGGCACCGCGCGCGGCAGCTACACGGTCCTCGCCGCCTCCACCGGAGTCCAGGTCGCCGACGACCATCCGAACACCGTATCGAGCCCGTTTGGGCCGGGCGACCTAATCGCCGTCGGCGACGCTCCCGCCGCGGGCACGCTGGAGACCGCAGCCGACGCCGATCTCTTCCGGGCCAGCCTGCTCGCGGGGCAGTCGTACATCTTCGAAGTCACGCAGCGGACCCTGACCGGAGCGGTCATCGACGTGCTCGATCCCGCGGGCAACGCGCTGGTGGCCGACGGAGGTTTCGTCGGGTCGCTGACCGTGCGCACCGCCCGATACCAGAGCGCCGGCGCCACGCAGGCGTTCTTGCGGGTCCGAGGGCTTGCGGGCGCGACAGGCTCCTATACGGTCCGGGTGACCGTCGACCAGCCTCAGCCGACGGGCGACGATCATCCCAATACGGTCGCCGGACCTTTTGGCTCCTCCGACGAAGCGGTGCCCGGCGGGGCCGCCGTGGCGGGAGAGATCGAGACCAACGCGGACGCGGATCTGTTTCGAGTGAGCCTGGGCGCAGGTCTGCCGTACACCTTCAGCGTCACGCTCGGCTCGCTCAGGGACTCGGTGCTCGAGGTGCTCGACGGGGCCGGAGCCGTCCTGGCCACCAACGACGACTTCGGCGGTACGTCGGCGAGCCGCATCGAGCACTACAGGCCGCGCGAATCGGGCGCTCTCTATCTGCGCGTGCACGGCTACCTGACCAACCAGCTCGGCACCTACACCGTGCAGGTCACCCAGGAATCCAGCGTGCCGCTCGTGGACGATCACCCCGACGCGGTCTCGGGCCCCTTCCTTGCGCGCGACACGCTCTCGGAAACCGGCGCCTCGGCCCCGGGAACGCTGGAGCGCACGGGCGATCTCGACGTTTACCGGATACCCGTGACAGGTGGCCGCACGTATGCCGTGCGCGTCGCGCTGGGGACTTTGAGGGATTCGGTCCTGGATCTGCTCGGACCCACCGGCACCGTGTTGCGCACCAACGACGACATCTCCCGAACGAACTTCGCCAGCGCCCTTGGAGACTTCGTCGCACCTTCCACCGGATACTGCTTCGCTCGAGTCGGGGCCTACGCCGATCGGTACACCGGCACCTACTCCCTGGCCTTCCGCGAGGCCGCGACTGCGGGCCTGGCCGTGTCGCAAGCCGCCGTGCCGGCGGCCTCCGGCATCCGTTTCGTGTCGGTGCCCTTGCGCCCGGTGACTCCGCTGTTGATCGACGGGCGCGACCTGCTGCGCGCCACCGGAGCCACGGCCCTGGCCCGCGTGAACCAGGGCAACTTCCAGGTCGTGCTCGATTCGGTGGAGTCCACGGTCTTCCCGCTGGTGCCCGGAGAGGGGTACCTGTTGCTCGGGCCGCGCGTCCCCGCCACGGGACCGCTGCAGCTCACGGGCTCGGCCTGGACGCAGCCCACGCTGGCCGTACAGCCCGGCCTCAATCTGGTCGGCTTCAGCCAGGTGCCCGCTGGGAACTTCGACTCGGCCTGGCTCGCCGAGCAATCCGGGAGCAGCTTCGTCGTCTCCGCTCGAGGGACCCTACGTGTCTACATCCCGGATCTCTCGCCGCCGTTTGCTCTTCAGCCCGGCGATGGCTACCTGCTCTCGGCCGGCGCAGCGCGCGCGCTCACGCTCCCCGCCGGCTTTTGACGCGCCGCGGCAGCCCTACTGCCCCTCGGCCTTCTTGCAGTTCTCCGGCGCGCAGAGCCACTTCCCGAGCCAATCCCTCAGCTCGCGCTGCTGCGCTTCCATGCGCTGAAGCTGCTCTCGCATCTGACCGAGCTGGTCCTCGAGTTTCTCGAGCCGTTCGTCCTGATTAGCCATGAGTGAGCGCCTCCTCCCGGGCCACTGTACAACAGCGCTCAGCCGGCGTGCGCCGAGGGCCTTCGAGCGTAACGGCCGGGTAACTCCTCTCGGCTTCAAGCCTTTGTTCAAAGGCGCTCAAGGGGCCGCAAGCCCTTTCGCTCAACAGCACGACCTCGACAACCATGCCGGCGTCGAACTCTGTCACAGCATCTTGTCACAGCTTGTCACGGTATCGGTTCGTACCTTGCGGAACCGCTCGACTCATGGTGATCGCCTCCGGTGCTCGACGGCCCCTACCATTCGCCACTACTCTTGGCCTTGACGGTCTCGCCGAGCCGAGCCAGCACAGACCTGTCGAAGTACACGTCGTTCCTCTGGATACGGTCTCCGCGCAGCACGACCAGATCCATACCATCGGCCTCTACCGTCTCGTCCCCTCCGGCTCTCCCGAACGATGCTTTCCAAAGGAAGCACGCGCCGTCTTTGCCGTCGAGGAGGAACGCCTCCCGAGCAGTCCAGTGCATCTGCCAGGCGGCAAACAGCTTTCGCAGATAACGCCGCATGTCGTCTGCTCCCTGAAGGTTGCCCCGCGTGTTTGGGTCGCGGTAGACGAGATCGTCGGTGTAGCAGCCGACGACGGCTTCCACGTCCTGCGAGTTCCAGGCGGCCAGAAAGCGATCGACGAGAATCTGGAGTGATTGGTGCGTCAGGGACATTGTTGGACACCTCTCGCGATAGGAAGGCTCGTCTATGGTCTTCTTCTCGGACACGGGTTCTCTCTCCGGCTTGGCCTTACTGAACACCCGAATCTGACCACCACCATACGCCACGAGCTTGCAGATTCAAGGGCGCGCAGGGGTACAATCTTGCCGATGAAGCGTCGCGCTCAAGATGAGGATCTTCCGGTGTCTGGAAAGTTCATGGGAACCTGCGCGTTGTGCAAGTTGAAGTACCCAATTGCCGAGATGGCCGCGCACGTAGTCATCTGTGAACGGCGTCCGGCAGGCAAGGCGGAGAGCCTCCACATCGCCGTCCGTTCTCCCGAACGTCCCGAGTTCTGGATGATAGTCGAGACCCAGGACAAGACCACGCTTTACGACCTCGATACGTTTCTCCGAAAAAGTTGGCTGGAGTGCTGCGGCCATCTCAGTGCCTTCAAGATCGGAAAGCAGACGTATACCGACTCCGACGCGGAGTTCGGGACTGCCGATGATCCGCTGGATCTGAACGTGCGCCTCCCCGAAGTTTTGAATCCGCGCAGGAAGTTCGAGTACGAGTACGACTTCGGTTCAACGACGGATCTCGTCCTCGAAGTCCTGAGACGCTCGACGTGCAAATCGTTCACGAAACGGGTTCGTTTGTTGGCCTTGAATAACCCGCCGACGCCTTCCTGCGAGGAGTGCGGGAAGCCCGCGACGGGTCTCTGCGCCTACTGCAACGGCATGCCGATATGCCGGGCCTGCGTGAAGAAGCACGAGTGCGGCGACGACGCGATCTGCCCGATAGTCAACTCCCCTCGGGCTGGCGTCTGTGGGTACACGGGGCCGACGATCTCAATCTAGCGGAAACGGGGCCTGCTCGTGGTTTTTCCCTTCACCAACTGGCCTGCAAACTTGATGAGCTTCTTCTTTTCGTACTCATCGAGCCTCTTCGCTTTCTCCTTCGCAACGGCAGCCAGTGCTTGGCGGTTCTCTGTGGAAAGCCCCGCAGCCAGGATCACGTCAACAGCGTCGTCCATTTTCCCGTACTCGTCGGCGATGTAGGCGTCGAGTAGCTTCTGCCCCAGTTCCAGCTCTGGCGCCTTGGCGGCCCGTGTCAGCTTCACCGCCGCTTCCATCAAGTCGCGGCAGAAGATCGATTGCTCGATTTCGTCGTGAACTTCATCGAACGTCTTGGGCGTCTCTTCGAGGTAGTACCAGACCAGTTCCAGCGCCCCCTTGGGAGAACGCTCGCCGAGAGCCAAGATGGCTTTCAAGACACCATCGCACTGGGCGATAAAGGCATCAACCTCAGACTCCTCAATGAAGCCAACGCTCAACGCAGAGTCGATTTGAGTCTTCAATCGAGTGCTGGCCTGCTGCGGATCGCCCCTGGCCTCCAGCACCCTTTCGAGCTGGCGGCGGATCTCTGGCGTCGTGTCCACGACTTCCAGGGCGAACTCCAAGAGACGTTCGCGATCCCATGTTCTGATCTCCGCCCAAACATCGGGGCGGCTGTACGTGGTTCGGGATCGAGCTGAACTCTGCTTCAGTCTGGGCATACTTTTCTCCATCGGAAGAGGCTGCGGGCAGACTACCACAGGCGTCTCGGAGAGACCTTTACCCCACTTTCCGCATGTCGTGGCGATCTTGCAGCGACCGATCTACCTGGCCCGCTTCGACCCGCAAGCATGACAGGCAGGGCTCGCGAACCCAGCGGCTTGTGGGTGTCTTTCGGAGCTGACTTGCTCCCCGATAGCCCTCTCGTTCCGACTCGAAATCGAAGGCCATTCGGTCACAAGTTGGTCACAAGCGCCCTTTTCGCCAAGAAAAATCCCAGCAGCCGGATCGCTGAGATCCAGCTCTGGGATTGGCTTTAGTGCGTGGTGCGCAGCACGCGACTCGAACGCGTGACCTCCGGATCCGCAATCCGGTGCTCTATCCAACTAAGCTAGCTGCGCAGATGGCCTCTTGCGAGGGGGGCGAGTATATCACGGTGCAGGGGGGCCGTCAATTTGGACGACCGGGCTCCACTCAGCGGGCGGGAGGCGTAAACTCGAAGGCCAGCGTCGTCGCCTGACCCGCGGCCACGCTCACGGGACGGCTGCGCGTGCCGAGGAACTCATGCCAGGCCTGAAGGACGTAGTCGCCCTTCGGAACTCCCCGCAACGTGAACTGCCCGCCGGGATCGGTGATGGTGTAGTGCGGGTTCGACATGACGTGCACGTACCCCACCATCCAGGGGTGCTCGCCGGCCTCGGAGATCCGAAAGACGCCCGCATTCTTGAAGGTGACCGGCTGACCCGTCTGGCCGGCGCCCAGAAGCAAGTCGGCACTCTGGCCCTGGGAATCGGTGAAGCGCAGCCGCCACGGGATGAAGTTGAGGTTGCTGAACTGCACGACGGTCCCGACCGGGATCGCCTGCACGTGAGGAAGGTAGCGGCAGTCCACGATCTGGAAGGACGACTGCGCCACCGGCGGACCCAGCTGCTTGTCCAGCTCGACGCTCACCAGCCGCACCACCACGTTCTGCAACGCGGAGTTCGGCGCGACGATCAGCTTCTCCGAGGCCCGAGGCGTCGAGCCGCAGACCGATTGATCGGAGGTCACGGGGATGAACTCGATGGCGGGCGTGGGACCCCTGAAGGTGGCCAAGCCGCTGATGGTTCCCTCCCTGGCCGGGTCGACTCCCTGCGTCGGGATCGTCTGCCCGCTGGCGCTGCCCAGCACCGGCATCGCCGCCTTGTAAGGGCCCAGCCCCGGCGCGGTACCTCGGGCTATCGTCAAACGACGCAATTCCTCCTCCGAGGTGGGAAGGCCGCTCGGGCCGTAGACGGGCGCGGCCACCACCTGCGCCGGCGGCAGGATGGCTCGCACGTTCTGACGCCCGGACGGCGGCACCGTCACGCTGACGGCCAGGTCCTCGTAGCCGGCCTTGCGCAAGATCAGCCGCACCTCCTGCCCCCCGGGCACCTCCAGCGACAGCGGCGTGGCTCCAATCAGAGTCCCATCCCGGTAGACATCGGCCTGGATCGGGTCGCTGTCGACCAGCAGGAGGCCCGGCGCGGCGGGCGTGTCTTCGTTCAACTCCACGTCCAGGCGGGAGATGTCGCCAGGCCCCAGGTTCACGCTTGTGACCTTGGGTTTGCGGCCGGGCACGTAGACGCGAAACCGGTAGGCGCCCGGCCCCAGCGTCAGGATCAGCGGCGTCGACCCGAGCCCGACGTTGGTGGCGTCGTTCACGACGGTTGCCCCCGACGGACTCGACTGGATCTCCAGCGTAGCCGGCGGCGGGGGCGGCGGACGCGGCGCGATCTCTCCCGGCAGAAGGAAGGTCACGGGCGCCTGGCCCGGCTGAGGCGGGAGCACCTTCTCGACGACCGCCGGATACTTGTTCGAGGCCGTCGCGGGGCGGGTCACGGTGACGGACGGGAGCTTTGCCGGCGACTTCTGGCCGGTTGTGCCGGATTCTCCGCTTCCGGTGGTGAAGGCGGCCTCCTGCCCGGCGTCGGCCCCAGGGTGAAGCCAGCTCCGCAGAAGCCAGGGCGCGTACCATTGAATGAGCCCGCCCAGCAGGAAGGGGAGCAGCACGATTCCGAGGAACAGCGCGGGATAGCGCTCCAGGAAACTCTCGCCGACGGCGTCGGCCGCGTGCAGCGGCACGAAAGAGAAGTGGCAGCGCGAACAGGTCCGCCGGCCGCCCGGCCCGGGCGCCGTGGCGCCGAGGGACTGCCCGCAGCTGGGACACTGGAGGGGACGCATGCGCACCGCCAGCATAGCGCGGCGGGTGGCAACTGTCAGGTGTCGGGAAGAGGGGCTCCGGTGTTAGGCTGGGAAGAGGAGGAGGAGACCAAATATGGGCGTGATGGAACAGATCAAGCAGAAGGCACGAGCACACCGGCGCCGGGTGGCCCTGCCGGAGGGCACCGAAGAGCGCATCCTGCGGGCGGCGGAAGCGGCCGTGAAGGACCAGCTGGTCACCCCCATCCTCCTCGGCGACGAAACGGCAATTCGCAAGAAGGCCGGCGAGCTGGGCATCTCGCTCGACGGGATCGAATTGCACGACATGGCGCGCAGCCCGGTCCGCGAGAAGCTGGCAAACCGCCTTTCGGAGCTGCGGCGCGACAAGGGAGTCGACATGGCGCGCGCCCAGCGGCTGCTCGACGACATCAATTGCTACGGAGTGATGCTGGTGAAGGACGGGCATGCCGACGCGATGGTGTCGGGCTGCACCTGTCCGACGGCCGACGTGCTGCGGCCGGCGCTGCAGATCCTGAAGACCGAGCCCGGCGTTTCGCGCGTATCGGGCGCCTTCGTGATGGTGAGCGAGCGCAAGGAGCTGGGCGACGACGGCGTGTCGCTCTTCGCCGACTGCGCCGTGAATCCGGTGCTGACGCCGCGAGAGCTGGCGGAGGTGGCCATCAGCTCGGCGCGGACGCTGAGGCGGCTGCTCGGGCTGGAGCCGCGGGTTGCCATGCTCAGCTTCAGCACGAAGGGCAGCGCGTCACACGACGTCGTGGAGCGCGTCATCGAGGCAACGCGGCTGGCCCGTGAGATCGATCCCCACCTGGCCATCGATGGCGAGATGCAGGCCGACGCCGCTCTGATCGCCGCCGTTGGCGCCAAGAAGGCGCCCGGCAGCTCCGTTGCGGGCCGCGCCAACGTGCTCATCTTCCCGAGCCTGGACGCCGGCAACATCGGCTACAAGATCGCGCAGCGCTTCGGCGGCTGCGAGGCGATCGGACCCATCCTGCAAGGGCTAAACGCCGCCGTCAACGACCTCTCGAGAGGCGCGACCGTTGCCGACATCGTCGGGACGATCGCCGTCGCCGCAGTGCAGTCGAACGCCTGAGCCCAGGCCCTCGGGCGCCCGCGTCACAGGTACTCGCCGAACCACTCGAGCACGCGCGACCAGAGTCGCTCCCAGTCGCCGGCGGGCATGAAGTGCCGGGCGCCTGCGTACTCGATGTAGCGCTGGCGCGAGGGGGCGGAAGCGTAGTGTGTCGAGAGCGCTTCGTGCAACTGGCGAGCGTGGTGAGGTGGGACGTTCTCGTCGTCACCGGCCGTCTGCGAGAGCAGCGCCAGTGGAAAGAAGCGATCGGGCGCCAGATGCGGGCTGTCCTCCGCCGACCGGTTCCAGCGGGGGGAACCCAAGATGGGAGCAGCGGCGCGAAGACGGCGGTCGAGCAGCACGGCTCCGTAGGTGATGTATCCGCCCATCGAGATCCCCGCGATTCCGAGGTGGGCGGGGTCGGCAAGGCCGTGCGCCATCAGGGCGTCGACAACCTTCGGAGCCTCTCGGGCCGTGTCGCGAACGACCTCGTAGAAGTTTTTCCCGACGGTGCGGGGATCGGCCTTGAAGCGGCGGTCGAAGTCCGGGTAGCGCCGTTCTCCGTGGCCGGCGTTGTCGATGCCGACGGCCAGCCAGCCGGCAGCCGCCAGGCTCTCCAGCTCCTTGAGGTTGGACTCCTTTTGAGCGGTGAAGCCGTGATAGAAGAGGATGGTCCCGCGGCGTCCCGCGGTCTCGTTGGCGTCGCGAGAAACGAGCAGGGCCGGGGCGTTGGCGAGTCGGATTGGGGTGTGGGGCATGGGGCGCGAATTCTAGCACGGGTCCGCTCGGACAGGCAGCGCCCGCGCGGTGGCAGTTCCAGAAGCGCATCCGTTCCAGAGTCGCGGCGAGCGACACCACCGAACCGATCGCCAGCGGCAGCATCGTCACGCCGCTTTGCCGGAGTATGTCGAAGATCTCGAGAGGCATCATGATGGCCCGTTCCGCCCGCGCGAAGAGCGCGAGAGGATCCTCCATCACGGAGTCGAAACCAACCGGGCGCAGCGCTGGGGAGGAGCTGGCCCGGAGAGGGTGCTATCGTGTCTGCCGTCGGGGCCTGCCGCCTCGCGATCCCCAAACGCCCAGATGGCCATCCGCTCACACCTCCGATTCACCTGCGCGCTGGCGCTGCTCGCGGGGGGCGCGGCCGGTGCGGAGGTGCTGCGAGTAGAGGAGCTGCGCGAGATCTACGGGCGGCGGTTTTGCGAGGTCTCCTGGCGCACGAGCCTTCCGTGCGAGACGCGAGTGGCGGTGTCGGACAGCGGCGACGAATGCGTGCTGAGGGCGGCGGCCAACGGGGCCGACCGGGAACATCGGATGCTGGTGCCGCTGATCTCGGGTCGCGAGCTGAGCTACTCGATCGTGTTTCCGGACGGCAGCCGGGCCGAGCCCCGGAAGCTGAGGGCCGCGGCCGCGGGCGATACGCCGCTGGCCGTGCGCCGATCGGTGGCCGCCGACGGAACACTCGAGCTGGTGGCCAGCGCGGGACTGGAGGCTCGCTGGACGTTGCGAGTCCCGGGTCGGGGCGAAATCGAGACGCCGGGCGGAGAAGTCGCGCGCGCGCCGACGGCCCGGTTCCGCATCGAGGGGCTCGACCCGGAGGCCTCCATCGAGGGCGGCGTGGTTCGCGCTTGGGGTATCGACTCCACCTTGGAAGCCCCGGCAGGGCCCATCCTGGGCGATCGCCGGCTGGCGCGTCAGGCGGTTGACGCGCTGCGTCAGGTGGACTTTCAGGCCCTCCTGGCGGTGGCGTCCGATCCGAAGTCGACCCGCGCCAGGCTGGCGGAGGCGTACCGCGAGGCCGCGCGCAAGACCGGACTGGATCGCTTGCTGCCCGAGGCTGCCGCGCGCGCGGCGGGTATCGCGGCCAACGACGCCGTGGACGCCAAGCTCACGATTCCGCTGACCTATGGCCTGTGCCGCCTGGGGGATGTCGACTGGGCCGCGCGGCTGCGGGGCTGGGAACCGGTCACCGGAGTCGAGGAGATGGCCTCCGTGATCGGGCGGCCGAGCCGCGAGACTCCTCCACCCGCAAATGCGCTGACGGCGTTCACGCAGCCGTACGCGCACCTTGCGGCGCTGGGCCCCTATCCCATGAAGCTGGGCGGCGGGCTCGAAGCCTGCAGCTTCGCGCGCCTCACCAACCCGGAGCGACTCAAGGGCTTGCTGGAGGAGGCCCAGGACTCGCTGCCGAGCGTGGCCACCTTCGTGGCGGTGATCATGCAGATTCAGCTCGCGATGTGGTCGGAGCTCGAGGTGCCGGCGGAGCTGCTGGGTTCGCCCGACGGCCGGGTGACCTTCTACATTCATGGCGCGCTGCCGGACCCAGTCTGGGTGATCTACTTGCGCCTCGACGACCGCGTGGTGATACCCCTGCGGGTGACGCCGGAGGACTACCGGGCGTCGGTGGCACGGCAGCCGCGAGACGTCAGCGCGATCGACCCGAAGAACTTGAACTACGTCTGGACGTGCTGCTCGACGTCGGCGCGATTCCTGCACGCCGGGAAGAACAACTGGGTGCTCACGGTTGGAGCGACGTCCAGTCGTCCCTCGTCGGCCCTGATCGGGGTGCTGCGAGAGATGCGCGTGGCGCGGGGGACGCCTGCCGCGGCGGCGAAATAGCCTGCCCGGACCGCGTCATTACTGGCATCCTGGGCCCCAGACAGCTTGAAGTCGTTTCGCCGCGCGTGATAGGATGCCCTGACCCGAAAGCCCCCCGCCCCAACCGGGCGAAGAGCGGCCCAAATCGGCCAGAACGAGCAAAGCAGGTCCATGGAAGACAAGTCGAACCTCAACCTGGAAGAGGTCATCGAGAAGTACCAGAACCTCATCGCGGAGAACCCGCACACGCCCGAGTACCACAAGGAACTCGGCAACGCGTTTCAGCGCAGCGGGGCTTTCGATCTGGCGCTGGAGGAGTACCGGACCTGCCTGCACATCGACTCCTCCTATTTCCCGGCCCAGTACAACACGGGCAACTGCTACTTCTCGATGAACAAGTATCACCTTGCGATCATCGGGTGGCAGAAGTCCCTCATCATGAATCCCCAGCT